>CANJWU010000056.1 GCA_947478655.1 Sphingobacteriales bacterium
AATTATTCGAACGGAAAAATTCATTTTGGTGTGATTAATTATTTTTAAGCATTCAAAATCATTGTTGTATATTTGATGACCGAATCTCAAAAATAAAATCGATGTACCAAAGGCTAATTGTATTCTTGTGTTTAATGCTATTCGTATTTGATACGCTCTATGCCCAAGATTCAATCAGCAAGGATAACTTAGCCCAACAAGCCCTGGTAAACGCACCATTCCAAAAAATAGATAGTGTTCAAATTCAACTTGTTTATTTTCAAACAAAACCTGGCTTATCAGATTTTAATTTTCAGTCTTTAGCCATAAAGCAAATTCGTTTTTCTGATACCAATAATTACATTACTAGAAAAGGATCTAAAGATTGGTTGAGTTTTTTGTTAATAGGAATTATCATTCTTTTTGCCTTTGTAAATACAGGTCACGGTAAAATTATCCTTTCCTTGTTTCAGGCATATTGGAGTAATAGATTGATTGCGCAGTTTAATCGTGATGATAATTTTTTCAAACTGAGAACTTCTGCTTTCTTCTTATTGATATTTTTATTTGTGATGTCTTTGTTCCTATATAATACAAGTCCCTTTTATGCAGCTACGATAAAGTTCAAAGGAATTGCTTTATATAGCAGAATATTTTTTTTAGTCACGGCTTATTATTTGATTAAATACCTATTGTTAAAAGCGGCAGCCAATTTATTTGCGATCAACAAAATAATAGCGGCCCATTTATCAATTATGGCTATTTCTAATTTTGTATATGTGATGGCGATCTTGCCAATATTGCTTTTTTACCAATTTTTACCAGAAGCAGCACATCAGCATTTAATTCTTTTGATGATATTTTTATGGGTTTTAAATGCCATTTACAAGTATTTACGAAGTGGGGCCTACGTTTCAAGTAATTTTAGGTTTCCTAAATTTTATTTATTTATCTATCTTTGCACCTTGGAATTAATGCCACTACTACTGATTTATAAAATAATTATGGGTTTTAGGTATTAAACAATACAGTTTGTTTTGAGATAAATGGAAAAGAAAATTAAAGTTAAAAGCATTCTTGTTACACAGCCTAAACCTGAAACAGATAAATCTCCATTTTACGATTTAGCTAAAAAGTTAAATCTTAAAATTGATTTCAGGTCTTTTATTCATGTGGAAGGTATTCCTGCAAAAGATTTTCGTAAAGAAAAAATTAGTCCCTTAGATTTTACCGCTGTTATTTTTACCAGTAGAAATGCAATAGATCATTACTTCAGAATATGTGAAGAAATGAAAATTGAAGTGCCTGCAGAAATGAAATATTTTTGTATTACAGAGGCTGTAGCCCTTTATATGCAGAAGTATGTGCAGTATCGTAAAAGAAAAATTTCGATTGGAAAACAAACAACTGCAGACTTAATTGAGCTACTTAAAAAGCATAAAACCGAAAAGTTTTTTTACCCATGTACAGATGTTTATACCGATAGCATCCCTGTATTTTTAAAAGACAATGGCTATGATTTTTCTGCAGCGGTAATTTATAAAACCGTTTGCAGCGATTTATCAGATTTAGCAGAAGTGAACTACGACATGATCGTATTTTTCAGCCCATCCGGTATTAAATCATTATTTAAAAACTTTCCCGATTTCAAACAAAATAATACCCGATTAGCCACATTTGGTCCTACTACAGCCAAAGCAGTTTTAGACGCAGGCTTAACGATTAACGTACAGGCACCAACTCCTGCCTTTCCTTCTATGACCATGGCCATCGAAGATTATGTTAAGCGTATGAATAAGTAATTGCTTTTTTATCCCTTCAAAACACTCATATTTAGCTTTTTAATACATTTATTCCTATTTTTAAGTTGCAAGCTTGCAATTTTAGCGGGGTAAAAATTTGCATATTTTGATTATTATACTAATTTTGAACTCCTTGACCATTGTCGAGGGAGCTAAAGAGATCGAATGAAAAACAGAATTCTAACCCTATTTTTACTTGCCAGTACTTTGCTATTTACAGCAAAAGATACGCGTGCACAGCAAGATCCTCAATATTCACATTACATGTTTAACAGTTTTGTTTTTAATCCATCTTTGGCTGGAAACAAACCTTCATTAAGCATGGTTGGATTATTTCGTGCTCAATATGTTGGTTTCGATGGTGGACCACAAACACAAACTATTTCAGCACACATGCCAGCGCCAAGTTTAAAAGGTGGAATTGGTTTGCATATCATCAACGACCAAATTGGCTTTGAAAGAAATTTACATTTTGCTGCATCTTATGCTTATAAATATGAATTGCCAACTGGAAATTTATCAGCAGGTGTTTCTTTAGGATTTATTCAAAGAACCTTAGATGGCGCTAAATTAATAGCGCTCACACCTGGAGATCCATTGATTCCTGCAGGTTCTGTGAATGCCGTAAAACCAGATATTAATTTTGGTTTAACCTACAATACAGATGCCTATTATGTTGGATTTTCTACCACGCACTTAACTACACCCAATATGAGCTTTGATGTTCCTGGAACTTCAGAATACAAAAGTGTAGTGCATTATTATTTAACAGGAGGTTACAATTTTGTATTAAGTCCAAGTATCGAAATTAAACCTTCGGTAATGATTAAAATGGCGAGAACTTCTTCTTTTGATATTAATGCACTAGCATATTATAATCAAAAATACTGGGGTGGTTTATCTTACCGTTTGAATGATGCGATTGTTGCAATTGCCGGAATGAACTTAACGGAAAGAATAAAAATGAGTTATTCTTACGATTATACAGTATCAAATTTGAGCCTAACTTCTAATGGAAGTGCCGGCTCACATGAAATAATATTAGGATATGATGTAGTATTTGTCAAAAAAATAAAGACAGATGTGATCATAAAGACGCCTAGATTCCTATAAAAAGCAGCAATTTATCGCAATAAATGAAGGCAAAAAGCGTTTAAAATAGCTTTGAAGCCAGTTTTTTATAGTTTATTAACAAAAAAGGCACTTTATTAACATTCTTTCTTTTGAAAATAGGTTTAAAATGCTATTTTTGTTTTTACGGCTCAATACAATTAAATAAATTAAAGCAAAAATTAATGCTTAAAATGATGAAAAAAATCGCTTTGTTCTGTTTAGCTGGACTCACAGTAGTCTTAAGTAGCTGCGGATTAAATTCAGGAAATGGAGAGTTAGTTGGGTCAATCAATCGTCCAATTTTCAGACCGTTTATTCCATTTGGAATGGTTTACATTCCTTCGGGAACGTATCATACTGGTCAATCAGATCAAGATATCAACTATTCGCAAATTGCGCACAATCGTCAAATTAGTATTTCTGCGTTCTATATGGACGAAACAGAAATTACGAATAACGAGTACCGTCAGTTTACAGAGTATGTTCGTGATTCTATTGTAAAGAAAACATTAGGTGGCGAGCATATTATGCAAGATGCCGATGGTAAAGAATTCTTAAATTGGAAAACCAGAATCAATATCAAAGATCCTGCAGTAATGGAGGCGATCTCTGAATTGTATTATCCAGAAGAGGAAAGAATTTTTGGGCGTAAAGAAATTGATGTTCGTAAATTAATTTATCATTCAGAATGGATGGACTTTGTTGCTGCGGCTAACAAATCTAACCGAGATAAATCAAGAGCGACATTTGTAATTAAAGAAGATGTGCCTATTTATCCAGATACATTGACTTTCTTATCAGATTTCTCTTATTCTATGAATGACCCAATGGTTGAAAAATACTTTTGGCATCCAGCATACGATGAATATCCAGTAGTGGGTGTTAATTGGAAGCAAGCTAGGGCATTTACAGTTTGGAGAACTAAAATGTTAGATAATTTCAAACACGAAGAAGGCGAAGCAAATACTAATCAATTCCGTTTACCTACAGAATCAGAGTATGAATATGCATCTCGTGGTGGTAGAGTGGGCGCTGATTACGGTTGGGGTGGTCCATATGTTAGAAATAGCAAAGGCTGTTTAGTAGCCAACTTTAAACCAGGTCGCGGAAATTACGGCGATGATGGTGGTATGCAAACGGTAAAAGTAACTTCTTATTTCCCGAACGATTTTGGATTATATAATATGTCTGGTAACGTAGCAGAGTGGACAAGCACGGCATACGATGAATCAGCAAATGTATTTTTCCACGATTTAAATCCTAATTATTCTTACGAAGCAAAAGCAGAAGATCCTGAAGTATTGAAGCGTAAAGTAATTAAAGGTGGTTCTTGGAAAGATATCGGATATTTCTTGCAAAATGGTACACGTTCTTATGAGTACCAAGATACTGCTAAATCATATGTTGGTTTCCGTTGTGTTATGTCATACATGGGAAGATCAATCGGTGACGAATAATTCCTAGCATAAAATATTAAAACAAAAAAACATAATTAATACAATTTAAAACTTAAAACTGAAAAACAAATGAACAATTACAAGAATTTGATGGCCAAAGTTTATGGTATTGGCGCGGCAATCGTTATCGTTGGCGCACTTTTCAAAATCATTCACTTAAAATTTGCTAATGAATTATTAATTGTAGGATTACTTACGGAGGCAGGAATTTTCTTCTTATCAGCATTTGAAAAACCACATGTTGAATATGATTGGTCATTAGTTTATCCAGAACTTGCGCAAGCAGAAGAAGTGAAAACTAAAAAAGCAGCAGCACCTAAAATGGAAGGAACTGTTACACAACAATTAGATCAAATGATGGCTGAAGCAAAAGTAGGTCCAGAATTGATCGCTAGTTTAGGTGATGGTTTAAGAAACTTTGGTGATAGAGTTGCCGCTATTTCTAGTGCAGCAGACATTACCTCTTCTTCAAACGAATTTGCTGCTAAATTACAAGCTGCTTCTAAATCAGTAGAAGGTTTGAGTTCATCATATGCAAACGTATCTGAAACTATGCAAGCATTCAGTGATTCATTAGCTGATGCGCGTAATTTCAAAGATGAAGTGGGTAAATTATCTCAGAACTTAGCATCGTTAAATGCTGTTTATGGTAATATGTTGTCTGCAATGACAATCAATAAATAAATCTATCAGTTAATAATTTAGAAATAAAATAAGAAATGGCTGGTAAAGAAACACCAAGGCAGAAAATGATTGGTATGATGTACTTAGTACTAACAGCAATGTTGGCGCTGAATGTATCGGAAGAATTCATGAATGCATTTAAATTAGTAAACGACGGTTTAGTAACAACTGCAAGCAATTTTAGCGCTGCAAACAAGATTACTTATGATGCTTTTGAGGCATCATTAAGAAACGATCCTGTTAAAACGAAACCTTTTTATGATAAAGCACAATTAGCAAAAAAATACACAAGCGAATTAGATGCTTATATTGAAACAATTAAAAATGAATTAACAGAATTAGCAGGTGGTATAGACGAAGAGTCTGGCGATATTGCTAAAAGAAGTGATATGGAAATTGGTACGCAATTAATGTTGACTGCCAAAAGAGGTTCTGAGTTAAAAGCAAAAATTTTAGAAACAAGAGCAAAGTTCATGGATTTAGTAGATCCAAAAGATCGCGCAGAATTCAACTTTAGTTTAAATGCTGTTGAACCAGCAAAAGACAAAGAAGGTGTAAAGAAAACTTGGGAAGAAAAAAACTTTCAAGGCGTTCCAGTAACTGCAGTAGTAACTTTACTTTCTAAAAATCAAAATGATAATAAAAATGCGGAAGCAGAAGTAGTAAAATACTTATTGAGTAAAATCAATGCAACCGACTTTAAATTTGATCAATTAGAAGCTACAGTAGTAGCGCCTACTAGTTATGTATTAGTTGGCCAAACATACGAAGCGGATGTTTTTATTTCTGCATCTAGTAAATCTCAAGCACCAAACATTGTAGTAGGTGGTCGTTCTTTACCTGTAGAAAATGGAAAAGGAAAATATAAAGTTACACCTACTCAAGAAGGATTTATTAAATGGGGTGGGGTGATCAATATTAAAGGACCAGATGGTTCAATCAAACCTTATAAGTTTGAATCTGAATACCAATCGGCAAAACCTACTGCAGTAATTTCTGCAGATAAAATGAATGTACTTTACATTGGAGTAGATAATCCTATTTCGGTTTCAGTACCTGGTTTACCTAAAGAAAAATTACGTGCATCTATTGTAGGTAAAGGCGCATTAACTGGTGGAAATGGTAAATACATTGCTAGAGTTACAGAAGCAGGAAAAGTAATGATTTCTGTAAGCGGCGAAGTTTCTAAAGGAAATGTAAAAGTATTAGGTGGTATGGAATACCGTGTAAAACGTGTGCCAGATCCAGTAGCTAAAGTAGGTGGTATTACAAGTGGACCAATGAATGCTTCTCAATTGAGAGCACAAAGAGGGGTGTTTGCAGTACTAGAAAACTTTGACTTCGATTTAAAATTCAATGTAAAATCATATACCGTAACTATTATTAGAGCAAGACAAGACCCTTTAAGAATTTCTGTATCGGGTGCTGGTATTACTTCTGAAGTAACAAGCGCAATGAATGCATTGGGTCCAAAAGATAAAGTATTATTCGATGACATTATCGCTTCTGGTCCTGATGGATCTAACAGAAGATTAAATAGTGTTATTATAAGCGTGCAATAAATCTATAATCTTATAGAAATGAAAAATAAACTAATTATCACCTTAATGGCCTTACTGTTTACAGTAAGTGTAAGCTTTGCCCAAACGGAACCACCTTTAGATGGCGTGTACCAAAAGAGCAATGTAAGAACTGCAAGTGTTACATCTTATGCTCCTTTAAGAGAAGCAGATGTAATGTGGGCTAAACGCGTTTGGCGTGTAATTGATTTGAGAGAAAAACAAAATCTCCCAATGACTTACCCTCGTGCAAAGCTAATCGATGTAGTTATGGACGCGGTATTAGCAGGAGAATTAACTGCTTACAATCCTAATCCATCTGGTCCAAAAGATTTTGGCGATGAGTTTAAAGTGCCTATGACACCCGAAGAAGTGGCTGCTATTGGAGCGGGAAGCGATACTTTAGATGTAGAGCAATTAGACGGTACATTCACTAAAGAAATTTCTACGCGTACTTTAAATAGAGATGACATTGTTGCTTATCGTTTAAAAGAAGAATGGTTCTTTGACAAACAACGTTCTATTTATGAGCCAAGAATTATTGGTGTAGCACCAGTTTATATCATGCGTAATTCTTCAGGAGAAGAAGTTGGTAAAGCTGCTTTGTTCTGGATTTACTTTAACGATGCAAGAAAAATTTTAGCGCAAGCAGAAGTTTTCAATCGTCA
>CANJWU010000057.1 GCA_947478655.1 Sphingobacteriales bacterium
ACGCCCCATATTAGTAATGCTGGATGATTTTTAAATCGGTCAACAACTGTTTTAAAATAAGCCAATTGTTTAGCCACTTTTTCTTGATTATTATAATCGAAACCATGTCTTTCGTGTTGCACCCAAAGACCAAGCATGACTGTTAATCCATTGCGTTGCGCTTCGTCTAATACTTCTTGTGCACGCTCCACACCCCATGTTCTAATAGAGTTTGCGCCTATAGCCACAATTTTTTCCATGTTCACTTCGCCACCCACTCCTTTTATATAATAGGGCTTTCCATCTCTTTGCAATTCAAAACCGCTATTTGTTTTCACAACTTTGGTTTGTGCAAAAAGTAGATTACCTATGAGCAATAAAAGGCTTAAAACGATTAATTTTTTATTCATGCTAAATCAAATATAACATTAAAATATGTAAAAATGTATAAAATACACTAAGCCTAAATTTACATAATTAAAATATTGAAAATCAACGATTTAATAATTTAATTCCATGCAAAAATCAGCTTAGACGATCAATATTTTAAAATCCTTCGAATTTGTATAGCTTCATTTATGATGCGAAGAACATAGCTATAAACAAGTCAAAGGGGCATCTTGTTTTTTTTATTCTTATTTAATGAACAAAAAAAATATATTTACAATTCAATCAATTAAAAAAAACGATGCAACAAAACAATAATGCAAGTGCTGCAAAATTGCAAGCAACAAATTACGGTGCATTAAGTACCCTTATTACCGTATTTTTTTTCTGGGGCTTTATTGCTGCAGGGAATGGTGTTTTTATTCCTTTTTGTAAAGATTATTTCCACCTCGATCAATTTCAAAGTCAATTAGTTGATTATGCATTTTATGTAGCCTATTACATTGGTGCGTTAGTTATTTTTATGATCAGTAGCGCTACCGGAAAGGATTTGGTGGGTTCTTGGGGTTATAAAAAAAGTATCGTTTATGGTTTATTGTTTAGTGCAATTGGCGCTATTGCCATGATTATTGCAGTAAATGCGAATACATTTGCTGGCATGTTGGTTGGCTTATTTATAGTCGCACTTGGCTTTAGTTTACAGCAAACAGCAGCCAATCCATTTGCCATTTCATTAGGCGATGAATCAACTGCAACGGGAAGAATTAGTTTAGGTGGTGGAATCAATAGTTTTGGAACCATGATTGGTCCAATCATTGTTTCTTTGCTTTTATTTGGAACAGCTGCAGCATCAGAAGAACAAACAAAAAGTCTTGGATTAAATAATGTAAGTTTTATGTATGCTGGTGTAGGGGCCTTGTTTTTAGCCGCAGCCGCATTATTTAATTTTAGTAAAAAAGTACCGGCAGGTTTAAATATCGAAAAGCAAGAATCTGCAAATAAAGCATTGAATGTTTTATTAATCATCACCGGTTTATTAATCTTTATGTTTATTCCAGTGTTTAAAAGTTATATTGGATTAGCAACAGATTTATCTGCATCACAACAATACGATTTAGAATTATATCGATTCAAATGGTTATTGGGTGCATTGTTTGTCATTATTTTTGGTATGTTATTTTCTTTTCAATCTGCCAAAAAAAGTGCACAGGGTTGGGGCGCCATGCAATACCCTCAATTGATATTAGGCATGTTGGCCATCTTCACTTATGTAGGTGTGGAAGTGGCTATCCAAAGTAATTTAGGCGAATTATTAAAACAAGATTATATGGGTGGTTTTGCATCCTCTCAAATTTCCCCTTATATCAGTATGTATTGGGGTAGTTTAATGATTGGTAGATGGGCTGGAAGTATCAATGTTTTCAATTTGTCTAATCAAACCAAACGTTTATTATTATTAGTTGTGCCATTGCTTGCCTTCGGTATTATTATTGGCGTGAATGTGTTGGCACAAAAAGACATGTCGCCTTTGTATGCTTATGTAATTTGCGTAGCCATTTTAATTGCCGCATTTTTTATCTCTAACGATAAACCAGTGAAAACTTTATTAATCTTTAGTGCTTTAGGCATGGTTTCTATGTTAATTGGTTTGTTTACACAAGGACAAATTGCAATTTACGCTTTATTGAGTGGTGGATTATGGTGTAGTATTATGTGGCCAAGTATATTCAGTTTATCATTGGCCGGATTAGGAAAATACACTACACAAGGTTCTGCATTTTTAGTCATGATGATTTTAGGTGGAGGAATTATTCCACCATTACAAGGCAAGCTTGCCGATATGATTGGCATTCATCAGTCTTATTGGGTTACGGTAATCTGCTTTGCTTATATCGCATTTTTTGCCATCGCAGTTAAACGAATGCTCACAAAACAGGGAATCGAATACGATACCCCTGCAACAAGTTCACATTAAAAAAAAGAGCGGTCAATAATTATTGGCCGCTCTTTTTTTTTGAAAAAAATTAAGGTTTCAAAAAACAAGTTCTGCATCGAGGCTCGTAGTTTTCTTTTTCGCCCAATAAAACTTGGGTATCAATTTTTACGGTTCTAAAAGAATGACTAGCTGGTTGTCCGCATCGAACGCATACCGCCTGCACTTTGGTTACTTGTTCTGCAATAGCCATCAATGCTGGCATTGGGCCAAATGGCATGCCTAAATAATCCATGTCTAATCCTGCAACAATTACGCGAATGCCTTTACTTGCCAATTGTTCGCATACTGCAGGTAAGGCTTCGTCAAAAAATTGTGCTTCGTCTATTCCAACTACTTCGGCATTATTTAATAATAATAAAATGGCTTCTGCGTTATTTACGGGAGTTGCGTTAATTGTATTTGCATCATGAGAAACAATGGCTGTTTCGTTGTAACGAATATCTAAGCTTGGTTTAAAAGTTTCAATAGTTAATTTTGCGTATTGCGCTCTTTTTAAACGGCGAATAAGTTCTTCTGTTTTGCCCGAAAACATCGAGCCGCAAATCACTTCGATGCTGCCTTTGTGTTGTAATATGCGTGCTTGGTTTTCTTGAATGGGGCTCATCTTACAAATATAATAATTGAAATCGCATGAAAATGAGATTTTTGAATTAAATTTGCTTAGCTGAATAAATAAAAAGATGATGAATAAAGAAATATTAATAGATAAGATTGCTTTTATTTCGGAAGAATTACAAGTGCAATCAATGGATTGGCTCAAAAGGGGCTATCAAATAACGCCACTCGAAGTGGGGGTATTTCTTTCAAATATTAATTATTTAGCAGAACAGGCTAATTATTTAAATCATTATTTAAAAACAGTAGAAGGATTGCCAGGTGTTCCTGTTGCGGCAATGCCGATCAACAATACGGCAAGTACCCTAGAAACGTTATCTGCTGCAATAGCCAATGCGGCTCCAGCTGCAAGTTTTCAAGCAAACACCAATCAGCATCCCGAAATTTCTTTACACGAACGCTTAAGCGAGCAAACCAGTACTACTTCTTTAGCCGATACCTTAAAAAGACAATCGAGCATCAAAGATTTGTCTTTTAGTGTGAACGATAAAATGTTTATTGTTTCTAATTTATTCGACGACAATCAAAATGATTTTAATAGAATCATGACCCATATTGCCACACTAGATGCATGGGACGAGGTAGAAAATTATTTAAATGAAACCTGCACTATTCCTTATCAATGGGAAAACAAAGAGGCCGACAAAAAACATTTCTTTAGAATTTTAAAGCAAAGATTCGCGTAAATTAATTTTTTTGAACACGCTTCAAGTCTAGTATATTCAAGCCATTGCTCGGTAATCCACTAATATTATTTTGAATTAATTTAACAGATTGATCGTAATATAAAATAACGACCGGCGCTTCTTCCATAATAATATTATCCATTTGTTGGTAGATGCGATAGCGTGCGGAGTCGTTCTTTTCTTTAAATGATTGCTCGAAAAGTGCATCGTATGTTGCATTGCTAAAATGGGTATAATTTGGACCGTTGGGCACAAAATTTTTAGAATAAAAAACAGCTAAATAATTTTCCGCATCTGGATAATCTGCAATCCAAGAACCCCTAAAAAAGCTCACGTTTTTCTTTGCTATTAATTCTCTTAAACTAGATCCTTGGTGAATTTCAATTTTAGTATTGATGCCTACCGCGCTTAATTCATTTTGTACAAACTCAATTAAATCTCGGTAAGTATTGGTGGTATTTAAAGTAATAATTGGTAAACCTTTTCCATTAGGAAAACCGGCTGCTGCTAATAATGCTTTTGCTTTTGCGGGGTTATAAGAATAGCCATTTATTTTTTGCGCATCAAAACCAGGCATGCCTTTAGGAATAAAACCTGCATGGCCAGCAGTGCCTATGTTGTTTTGTAAATAGGCAACCATTTTTTCTTTATCAATAGCGTAATTAATGGCTTGTCTAATGCGTTTATCTTTGGTGGCAGATTGTTGCACTATTGGCAAGGTGCTGTCTAATAACATACCTAAATATTCGGTGTTTAAATAAGGTGCTTTTGTTAATTTAAATCGACCTACATATTTTTCTCTGAGCGCACCTTCTTTTGTCAATACATCATTTCGGTAGCTGCCATCAATGCCAAAAAAACAATCTAAATTCTTTTTTACAAATTCTAAAAATGCGGTTTGTTTATCATTAATAAATGAGATTTTTACCGCATCTAAATAAGGAAGTTGCTGCTTGTTTTCTTTTTCAAAATAGTTTTCGTTTTTCAAGAAAGTCATCACTTCGCCTTCTTTCCAATAAGAAAAGCGAAAGGGGCCGGTACCAATCGGATGATTTCTAAAATCTTTTCCATAAAAATCGACAATTTCTTGTGGAACAACCGAGCAGTATTGCACTGTTAATAAACTTAAAAATGCAGGAAAGGTTTTGCTCAAGGTAATTTGAAAAGTACTATCATTGATGGCCTGAAAGGCACTGCTATCGGCCACTTTATCGTTAAAAATCCAAGCACCAGAAGAAGCAACTTTGGCATCAATTAAACGCCTAAAACTATATACAAAATCTGCAGCAACCACTTTTCTACCTTTACCATTTAAAAATTTTTCGTGGTCGTGGAAGTAAACATCCGATCTTAAATGAAAGGTATAAACTAAGCCACTTTCGTTGATGTCCCAAGATTGAGCAATGGCTGGCTGTGTTTGCGATTGGCTATCTAATTGGGTTAATCCATTGAATAATTGGTTTACGCACCAAATATTCATTTGGTTTCTAGCAAAAGCAGGATCGAGCGAAGTTACTCCCACATCAATATTCATTTTGAATACTTTTTTGGGATTACTAGCTTGTTGTTTGCATCCTATAGCCAATAAAGCAAGGGCGAAAAAGCTTATTTTTATTTTTTTGAAAATTGCTCGCATGTTTTTTAATACTTTCGCAAAGTAAAATATAAAAATGAGTTATAAAAGGGTAATTTCTTTATTGCCGGCTGCTACAGAAATCATCTGTGCTTTGGATTCGGAAAATTGTTTGGTTGGAATCTCCCACGAATGTGATTTTCCAGCACACATTTCGCATTTGCCAAAATGTACCAGTACGGTAATTGATAGCAAGCTATCGAGCCTCGAAATAGATCAAATGGTTGCTCAGCAAGCTTTAGCAGGCTTATCACTTTATCAACTTGATTGGGAGCTTATCAAATCTTTGCAACCCGATTTAATTATCACACAAGATCAATGTAAGGTTTGCGCCATACACCTCGACGACTTAAAAGCGCAAATTCAATTAGCTTTGGGTTATCCAGTCGCGATCATTTCTATCAATCCAAGCACCATCGACGATATATTTTTAAACATCAAAGAAATAGCTATTGCATTGTCGAAAACAGCATTGGCCGAAACGCTGCTCGAAGAATACCAAGATCGCTTAGACCTTATTGCCCATAAAGTAAAACATGTGAAGCAAAGGCCTAGCTTGGTTTTTATTGAATGGCTCGATCCATTAATGACGGCTGGGCATTGGACGCCTTCCTTAATTTCACTTGCAGGCGCACATTGTTTGCTGTCAAATCCAGGTCAAAATTCTCAAAAAATTACTTGGTCCGACTTACAGCAAGCCGATCCAGATTTTATCGTCATTGCCCCATGCGGGTTAAATTTAGATCGAATCAAACAAGAAATTCATTTATTGCAAGCAAACCCACATTGGGCAGATTTAAAAGCAGTGAAAGAAAATCGCGTTTTTATAGCCGATGGCAATGCTTTTTTCAACAGACCAGGACCTCGAATCATCGATTCTGCGGAAATTATAGCCGAAATTATGCAAGTAAACCAGTTTTATTTTGGTTTAGAAGGAAGTGCATGGGAATGGAGCCAATTAGCCATCTAAAAGTCTAAATAATTTCGTATTTTAGCCATTAGCAGGAATCAATCAAAAATGCTTTAAATAGCCGTTAAACCCTGTTTTTAACAGGCTAATTCAAAATTTAATAAATAAATGGGTAAGATCATTGCGTTAGCAAACCAAAAGGGGGGCGTTGGAAAAACAACTTCGTCTATCAATTTAGCAGCAAGTTTGGCTGTTTTAGAATATCGCACACTTTTAGTAGATGCCGATCCTCAAGCCAATGCGACTTCAGGAATTGGCTACGATCCTAGAGAAATCAAAGCGAGTATTTACGAGTGCATTATCAATAGTGTAGAACCTAGAGATGCAATTTTAGCCACTCATACACCCAATCTTGATTTATTACCTGCCCATATCGATTTAGTGGGTGCCGAAATAGAAATGATCAATTTACCCGATCGAGAACATAAAATGAAAGAGGTTTTTGCAAAAATCAAAGACCAATACGATTTTATTATCATCGATTGTTCACCATCATTAGGCTTAATTACCATTAACTCCTTAACTGCTGCCGATTCGGTCATTGTGCCTGTGCAATGCGAGTACTTTGCATTAGAAGGTTTAGGTAAATTATTAAATACCATTAAAATTGTACAATCGAGGTTAAATCCAAATTTACAAATCGAAGGTATTTTACTAACCATGTACGATGTCAGATTGCGTTTGTCAAATCAAGTTGTCGAAGAAGTAAGAACACATTTCCAAGGCTTAGTATTTGATACCATCATTCAAAGAAATACGCGTTTAAGTGAGGCACCAAGTTTTGGTGTGTCTGTAATTATGCACGATGCTTCTAGTAAGGGAGCAATAAACTACCTCAACCTTGCCAAAGAAATTTTGCAAAAAAACGGGTTAAGCAAAGAAGTAGAAAACACTGATTTAAAAAATAATTAATGAGTAGCGCAATTAAACGAAACGCTTTAGGGAAAGGACTTGGAGCATTATTAA
>CANJWU010000058.1 GCA_947478655.1 Sphingobacteriales bacterium
ATCTTCTCTAGATCCATCTAATAAAGATAATTTAGCTACCGATTCGCTCATTGCCAATGCCAGATCGAATAAAGGTTTTGTGTTTTCGGGAGGGTTTCAATACGAAGTAGATCCAACATTTACTATGGGTATAGCTTTACTCGATGTTGGAAAAATAACTTGGAATGACAAAAGCATTCAATATAAATTAGATAAATCAATTCGCTTTTCAGGGATAGACATTGTAGCCGATAGCTTAGTGCAAGATTCCATTTTGAATAATTTAACTTCTTATGCAATTGATAGTTCTAAAGGGGCTTACACTACTTCATTGCCTGCAAGATTTGAGATTTCTGGAAATATGAAATGGGCAAACTGGCTTTATGCAACAGTTATTTATTCAAAACCTATTGCTTATGATTTTTTTGATATAACCTTAGTAACCGATATTCGATTGGCTAAAAGATTGAATATTATTACATCTGGTACTTTTAATTCGAATGGAAATAATGCCATAGGTGCGCAATTACTTTTCCGTTCAAAAGTGTTTGAAATGTATATTGGTTCGGAGCGTGTTTTAAACTCGTTTCAATTATATAATCAACTAATTAAAGACCATACCAATAAACCTAGATTAGGTTTAGGTGCCGATATTAATTTTGGCATTGCCTTTGGATTTGGTAGGTGTCCAAAACCACCAGCTCCACCGGAGCCAATGGATTCCGACGGTGATGGTATTTTAGATGCACTTGATAATTGTCCATATGTAAGTGGACCTACAGAGAATAGGGGTTGTCCATTTGACGATGCCGATGCCGATGGTATTTTAGATAAAGATGATGCTTGTCCGTCGATAAAAGGAATTCTTGCATTTAATGGATGTCCTGCTCCTGATGCCGATAAAGATGGTGTGCCAGATGCCGAAGATTTATGTCCAAACGAAGCGGGTACTATATTAACAAAAGGATGTCCAGATGCCGATGGTGATGGTATTTACGATAGTAATGATTCGTGTAAATATTTAGCGGGTCCAATCGATAACTTCGGTTGTCCATATTTAGACTATGATGGCGATGGCGTTTTGGATAAAGAGGATAAATGTCCGAATGTGGTTGGACCTAAGAGTAATAGCGGTTGTCCGCTTGCACCACAAGGGGTTGAATTATCCAAAGACGAGCGCATTGTGATGGCAAACTTCTTGAATGGTTTAAATTTTGAAGCCGAAAAAGCCGATTTAGATACGAACTCTTATGCAGCTTTAGGAAAACTAGTGGACATGCTGAATGCCAAACCAAGCTATAAAATTTCGATAAGTGTTTATACAGATGGCGGAAGAAAATGGGCTTTGAGTAAAAAATTAGCAGAAAGCAGATCGGAAGTCATTAAAAAATATTTAATGGATAATAACATTTCCATAGACAGAATTAAATTAAGTCCAGTTGGGGCAGAAAATTTTATTGCAGGAAATAAAACACCCGAAGACAGAGCTAAAAATAATCGGGTAGAAGCCTATATATACGAAGGTTTAGAATAAATAAAAAAGGCGCTATAAAGCGCCTTTTTTATTTATTAAATAGAAATTCTTTTAAATAAAAAGGTTCGAAATAGGCCACATCTTCCACTCTATATTGTTCGAATTTTGCATGAGCCGCTGCAATGCTTGCACTTGCACTAGGGTAGAGCTTGTCGATAAAAAAACTATGTGGATCTTTTGCAAAAATAGGTTTACATTTTTCGGCACCATCTCCAAAAAAATAAATGGGCTGACTTGCTCTATATTCGGCAAAACTATTTTCATCAATTATACTCGCATTCACCGCAGTGATCAAATTTAAATCTTGATCGTATAAACAGGTATACACTTCCATGCGCCTAGCATCTAACATAGGGCAGAGTAAAAATTTTTCGTTTGTATTTGCTGTAATTTTACTGATCGCCATATTTGCTAAACTTCCTAGCGTGTCTGTGGCAATTAAAGGAATGTTTAAGGCATAGCAAAGCCCTTTAGCAGTAGATACGCCAATTCGCAAGCCAGTATAAGAACCAGGCCCTTTGCTAACGGCTACGGCTTTTAAATCGCTTGGTTTGAAATTATTTTTTGCTAATAGGTTTTCAATAAAAACAGTTAATGCCGAACCATGAATATTGGCTTCGTTTTTTTCTATGCAGTCAATTAAGCCATTTTCATTAGATAGCGCCACCGAACAATTTTGTCCAGCTGTTTCGATATGTAAAAGCAATTGCATTATATTATTTCAATAATCATTTTTAAAATAACCAATAGTAAAAAACCCGCAAATAGCAATCTTAATTTGCTAGGGCTGAGTTTGGCGGCTAATTGTACGCCAAATGGCGAAACTAGCAAACTTCCCGCCGCAACGGGTAATGCCAAACTATAAACGATTAATCCATAATGGGCTGCGGTTATTTGTATGTTTACTTTTGAAAATAGCATGGCATAGGCACTCGTAAAAAAGGCCATAATACTAATCACACCTAACGAAATAGCGGTCGCTTTTTTAATGGGAATTTTCATGATATCGGTAAGAATGGGTACAATGAGTACACCACCGCCAACACCCGAAAAGGCGGCAATTGTTCCCGAAAATAGGCCTGTTAAAAGAAATCCTTTGGTGCTCGATTTTTCCTTGAGCAATACTTGGTCTGCCTTTTTATTTTTCAATATTCTAAAGGCAATAAATAAGAGTAATAAGATAAAAAAGATGGTAAATTTTTCTTTGGTATACCAATTGCCATTAATAATTAAATGACTAAAAAAAATACTGGCAATAGATGCTGCCGAACCAATAATTAAAAATTGCTTAGGGTGGAAATTTTTATTTTTATAATGTTTGTAGCTACCGCTTATGCCTGCAAAGAATATAGCAAACATAGAGTTGGCTACAATTGCTGGAACAATTAAATGACTTGGAATACCGGTTAAGGGTAAATAATGGCTAAATAACAATACATAAATTATGCCACCGCCAATGCCCAACATGCCGGCTAGTAAGCCGCCTATGCCTCCTAGAATTAAAAGTGTAATGATTTCCATTGTCATAAATTAATTCTTTAAAGTATTTAGATAGGTTTGCTTGTCTAGTAAAATATTGATGGCTTTAATTACTTCCGGATCTGTAGCTAATTGTTGTTGTGTTCTGCCTTTCTGGAAATAATACCTGCTGGCAATTTCTTCTTCAATTAAAGTGGTAATTTCTTGTTGATATCTTTTTAAATCTGCCGTTTTATCGTGGCTTAATTTTATTTTTAATTTTTGATAATCATCTGCAACCGCATCAAAATAATTTTCTTTGGTTGCTGCTTTTTTATATTCTTCTAAGAGTTTTTCGCTGCTAGTACTGTAATCAAAATCTTTGTCTTTTATAAAGTTTTCGAAAGCAAGGTAATCTTCGTTTGAAAGATGAAATTCTCCAGAAGGCTTAATATTAGCGTGTTTGCTCGTATAATCGGTTGCAAAATCAAATAGCAGATGTTTGCTTATGAGGCTATTGGTAATATTACTATAACTATTAACTGGCATCGAAAAATCTGGAGCAACGCCACCGCCATCAAATACTTTTCGGCCCGATTTTGTTTTATATGCTTTAATTAATGAATCTGGAATTTTACCTACGCTGCCGTCTTCGTTTCGATGGGTATAATCTAAAGCCTGAATACACCTACCACTTGGGATATAATATTTTGCAGTGGTAATTTTTAATTGGGAATTATAAGTTAATGGGCGAGTGGTTTGTACCAAGCCTTTTCCAAAGGTGCGTTGACCTACAATAACCCCTCTATCTAGGTCTTGCATAACGCCCGAAACAATTTCGGAGGCAGAAGCAGAACTACTATTAATTAACACAGCTAAAGGAATGGTTGGATCGATGGCATCATTGATGGTGAAATATTTTTTTTCACCTTCTTTGGCTTTGCCTTTGGTATTCACTACCAATTCTCCTTTGGGTACAAATATATTTGCGATGCTTACGGCTTCGTGTAAAAGTCCACCTGGGTTTCCTCTTACATCTAATATAACACCTTTGAGTCCTGTATTTTGTTTTAAAGCTAGCAGCGCATTTTTTACTTCTTTGCTGGCATCTTGTGTAAAGCCTTTTAATTGAATGTAGCCAATACTTGGGCTAATCATGCCATAAAATGGCACATTATCTATTTGTATTTCTTCTCTCGCTAAAGTAATGCTGCGCGATTGTGATTCGCTAGGTCTCTTGAATAAAACTTTTATTGTACTACCTGCTTGGCCTTTTAAAAACTTGCTTACCTCGCCGGTATTTTTTCCTTTAACAGATTTACCATCAATTTCCATTAAAATATCACCGGCTCTTAAACCTGCTTTTTGTGCAGCAAATCCTTCGTACACTTCTTTAATTTCTACATAGTTGTTTCTGGTAAAAATGCTAGCGCCTACGCCTCCATATTGTCCGGTCGTCATGAATCTATAATCTTCAATTTCGGATTCAGAAATATAATTAGTGTAAGGATCTAAAGACGCTACCATTGCTTCAATGCCTGTTCTCATGAGCTTTGCGGCATCGATATCATCTACATAATACATATTCAATTCTCTATATGCAGTGGTCATGATATCTAAGTTTTTAGAAATCTCAAAATAATTATCGACAAAGGCCAAAGAAAAAATAGCACTGAGCGAAATACAAAGGATGATAATTTTCTTTTTGATTTTTAACATAGCATTTATTTTAATGGATCGTGCCCATGTCCACCCCATGGATGACAACTGGCAATTCTTTTTAAAGCTAAACGAGTGCCTTTAAAGGCGCCATATTTTCTTACTGCTTGTATGCCGTATTCCGAACAAGTTGGCGTGTAACGGCAAGCATTGGGTAAAATAGGGGAGATCAGTATTTGGTATAATCTAAAAAAACCAAGCACTAAACTACTCAGCAACTTTAACATATTCTTTAATGAATTTATTTAAACATAAATTTAACTTTTTTTCCATATCTACCGCAGTAAAAAGCTCGTTACTTACATAAATAAGAATAAAAGAAAGTTTAATATGTTGTTGGCTTAAAAAAGGGTAGAATAATTCGCCTTTGTTTTTGCGATAAGCCTCTCGAATGTGTCTTTTGATTTTATTGCGATCGACTGCTCTTTTGAATCTTTTTTTGGGAACCGAAATGGCTATTTCTGCAGGATAAGGAGCATCTGCAAGTGTTTGGCTGGTCCAAACAAATCGAAATGGGTATAAAATAAAAGAAGAACTGTTGTTGAAAAGCAATTCAATTTGCTTTTGACTACACAACCGTTCTTCTTTTGTAAAAGTATATTTTTTCATTTGGTAATGCACGATAGGGGTTTAATAATCGAATGAATCGATGTTAAGCGCCACAATCTTGCTGCTCACCGAAATTTACTATCTCTTATGCTTTCCTTCGTCAGAAACTGTTAATCTTTTTCTTCCTTTAGCTCTTCTTGAAGCTAAAACTCTACGTCCGTTTGCAGAAGACATTCTTTCTCTGAAACCGTGTTTGTTTCTTCTTTTTCTTTGTGATGGTTGGAATGTACGTTTCATTTCTTTGTATTTTATCTAATTTTTGATGTTAAACTTGTGGCCTTTTGCTAATAATATGCTGCTAGCCTTATGTAAAACAAGGATGCAAATATAGCTAAGCTTTTTTGGTTAAGCAATTTTATTTTGCATTTAAAATAGAATAAATGCGTTTGGTCATTTTTGCAATTTTTGACCAATTTTGACCTGTTTTTGAGTAAAAATTGGCATTTTCTGCTCATTTTTGCTCAAAATATTCAATTTATGGTAAAAGTCGACCGTACATTCTAGGGAACGGAATCGATTCGCGCACATGTGGAAGTTTACAAACCCAGGCAACCAATCTTTCCAAACCTAGTCCAAAACCGGCATGAGGAACCGATCCATATCTTCTCAAGTCTAAATACCATTCGAAGGCCTCCATAGGCAAATCATGTTCCTTTATTTTAGAAATTAATAGGTCTTTATCGGTTTCTCTTTCGCCACCACCTACAATTTCGCCATAACCCTCGGGTGCTAAAACATCCACTCCTTTGGCATATCGACTATCGTTTGAGCGTTTTAAGTAAAATGCTTTGACCTCATGTGGCCAATCATATACCATAATTGGCGTATCGAATAATCTGGTTAGTACCGTTTCGTCCGAACCGCCAAAATCTTCTCCATCTTTAAAATTAAGCGCAGACTGTAACCACTGCGGAATATTTTTTTGGTTTTCTTCGCAATCTTTTAATTCCTCTCTTAAACTAGTCACTTTACCAACATGGAAATTTACTTCGCCTTTTTTTAATCCTGGTGTAGCAATTTTTGTTTCTCTATCTACAATTTCTGCATTGATTTCGTCGATACGAGCACTTACTTTTGCTAAATCTTCTTCTAAAGTTTTAATCGAATTTTTTCCATTTACATCTAGTTCGCCTTTAATCATTTTAACGGCATCGGCATATGGAATACGAGGAAATTTTTGAACGATATTTTTTAGCACGGTAGTATCTCTTTCAATTACGGCTAACTCAACTTCGCATTGGGTTAATACTTTTCCAACTACGAATTTTAAAAACGATTCAATTAAATCCATGTTTTGATCTAAATCGTAGAAAGCCATTTCTGGTTCTATCATCCAAAACTCCGATAAGTGGCGGCGTGTTTTAGATTTTTCTGCTCTAAATGTTGGACCGAAAGTATAAATTTTGCCCATGGCCATAGCCATCGCTTCGCCATATAATTGGCCCGATTGCGACAAATATGCAGGCATATCGTAAAACTCTGTTTCAAATAAATTGGTAGTTCCTTCGCAGGCATTGCCAGTAAATATTGGCGCATCCATTTGCACAAATCCTTCTTGTTGAAAAAATTCGTGTATAGCAAAAATAATGCTATTCCTAATTTTCATGATGGCCCATTGGCGCCTAGAGCGTAACCATAAATGACGGTTGTCCATTAAGAATTCGATACCATGTGCTTTTTTAGCAATAGGATATTCTTCTGCAACTTGGTAGACATGAATATGGCTTACTTGAATTTCGTAACCACCTTCTTGGCGATCATCTTTAACTACCATTCCGGTAATTTCAACCGAACTTTCGAGTGTTAATTTATCGGCTTGGTTAAATTGATCTTGGTCGATGGTATTTTCGGTTACTACACATTGGCAAATTCCAGAACCATC
>CANJWU010000059.1 GCA_947478655.1 Sphingobacteriales bacterium
CAAACGGCGATGGCACAAACGATGTGTTCAGTATCAAAGATAAATTTAAAGTGTACTGCGATCCAGAATTTAGCTTTACGATTTATAACCGTTGGGGTAAAAAAGTATTCGAATCTAAAGATCCAGAATTTGAATGGGATGGTGATGGTGCTGGTGTAGGAACGTATTTCTACACCCTTACTTCGAGGGTGAGAACGCAAACGGGTAGTGTGAACTTAGTGAGATAATATTTAAAATAAAAAAAGCCTCTGAAAATTCAGAGGCTTTTTTAGTACCCAGCGCCGGAGTCGAACCGGCACGGTTTCCCACAGGTGTTTGAGACCAGCGCGTCTACCAATTCCGCCAGCTGGGCATTCTTGATTGAGATTTACAAACTAAATCAGGATGCAAACTTATTCAAACTATCTTTAATTCGCAACAAATATTTTTTGCGATAATAGGCGTCCTTAATTGCCAATAAAACAGCGGCTTGGTCTACATTGTTTTGTGCATCAAATTGCTTGCAACTTGCTTGCAAATAGTCATTTAAGCTTTTTTCAAGTATGGCTATTTCATTTGTAACTTCGGAAATAGCTAGCACATCATTAGCAGATAGCTCCATAATCCTTTCGTTGATGTCCATCATTTCCATTAAAAAATCGGGAGGTAAAACGAATTTTTCGGCTTCTGTTATCTGACCAGTTAAAGTTAAAATATAAGCAACCCTTTTATCAAAGTCGGTTAATAATCGATAAGCTTCATTGTTTAAAGTAGACAAATGCAGCACCTCTGCTTGTTTTTCTTCCGATTCGTTGATGAAAAAATCTGGATGGTATTTTTTACTATTTAAATAATAGCGCTGCTTGATGTGAATTTCATCGGCTAAAAAAGAAACAGGAATTTCATACAATTCAAAATAATTCATTTTTATTTAGCAAATAATTTCCAAAGATCATTTCCAAAAGCAAAAACCATTAAGCTAATTAATATTACAAAACCAACCATTTGCGCGCGCTCCATAAATTTATCACTCAGTGGTCTACCAATAATAGACTCGATAATTAAGAACACACAATGCCCTCCATCTAATGCAGGTATTGGTAAAATATTCATGAAAGCCAATATCATAGAAAGTATGCCTGTTAATGTCCAGAATTTAATCCAATTAAAAGTGGCTCCATAAATTGCGGCAATACCAATAGGCCCCTGAACCGCTTTATTTGCAGCTACTTCGCCCCTTACTACTTTTCCTAAACCTTTTACGTTATCGGTTAAAGTTGACCATGCTTTACTTGCTCCAATAGGCAATGCTTCCATGAAACCATATTCAATTGTTTTTAAGTCGAAGTTTTTCTTCGGGAAAAAACCGATAGTGCCTTCTTTGCTAACAGTCAATGTTAATGCAACTGGCTCGTTCCCTCTTAAAACTTTTAAATTAATTTCTTTTCCAGCATTATTGATAACAATAGGTTTTAATTGATCCATAAACTGTGCGGCAGAATCGTTTACTGATAAAATAATATCCCCTACTCGCATACCCGATTTTGCTGCGCTTCCATCTGCTACTAAACTATCCACTTCGCTGGTTACTCTGGGAAAATCATCTATAAAATTAGAACGCCCTTTATCAGAAAGTTTTTCAATAAAATTAGTGGGTATCGTAATTTCTTGTGGCTGACCGTTTCTTTCGAATGCAATAATTGCATTGCCCATTAATACTTCCGAGCTCCACATATCCGAAAATTTAACCAATGGTTTTTGGTTGATGCTGGTAATTTTATCGCCAGATTGTAATCCAATTTCGTTAGCTAATTCGTAAGCAACAATGCCATGTTTGGCTTGTTCATTTGGAATATAACTTTGTCCGTATTTAAATGTCAGCATCCAAAAAATTAGAATACCCAATAAAACATTTACGGTTACACCGCCAATCATCACGATGAATCTTTGCCAAGCAGGTTTAGATCTAAACTCCCAGGGCTCTGCAGGTGCTTTCATCGCTTCTACATCCATCGATTCGTCTATCATGCCGGCAATTTTTACATAGCCGCCAAGTGGCAACCATCCAATACCATATTCTGTCTCTCCTATTTTTACACTAAAAAGTTTGAAACCCCAAGCGTCAAAAAACAAATAAAATTTTTCTACTTTAATTCCAAATGCACGGGCTGCTAAAAAATGTCCTAACTCGTGTAATACTACTAAAATGGAAAGGCCAGCGATTAATTGCGCAGCCATAATAAGTCCGTTCATAAAAAATATATTATTTATTTAAAATCCAATTGCGTGTAAATATACGGCTTTCTGTATCGGTAGCTACATAATCATCGTAATTTGGTGTGTCTATAAATGTAATTTTTTGCATACAATCTGCAATGGCATCCGACATTTCTAAAAAACCAATTTGATCATTTAAAAAAGCTTCTACTACCACTTCGTTTGCTGCATTTAATATACAGGGCATGTTCCCGCCTTGTTTCATCGCTTGAAAAGCCAATGACAAATTTTGGAAAGTATCGGTATCGGCTTTTTCAAAACTCAAAGTTGGGTAATTTAAAAAATCAAAACGCGGAAAATCGGTGATGGTTCGTATCGGATAAGTTAATGCATATTGAATAGGCAATTTCATATCGGGTAAACCCATTTGCGCTTTCATCGATCCATCTTCGAATTGTACAATAGAATGAATAATGGATTGCGGATGCACAATTACATCAATTTGATTGGCATGTAAATTAAATAACCACTTGGCTTCGATTACCTCTAAGCCTTTATTCATAAGCGATGCAGAGTCGATGGTAATTTTTGCACCCATTGTCCAATTAGGATGTTTAAGCGCTTGCGCTTTTGTTTTACTCGCTAAAGCCAAACGATCCATTCCTCTAAAAGGTCCGCCAGAAGCAGTCAGATAAATTTTTTCAATTTTATTATGCCATTCGCCAGCTAAACATTGAAAAATAGCTGAATGCTCGGAGTCAACAGGTAATATAGAGACATCATATTCTTCCGCTAATTTGGTAATTAAATCGCCAGCTACCACCAAGGTTTCTTTGTTAGCTAAGGCAATATTCTTTTTTGCTTTAATGGCTGCAATGGTTGGTTTTAAACCAGCATAGCCAACTAATGCAGTTAATACCAATTGAATTTTCTCAAAAGTAACTACTTCTGATAAGGCTTGTTCGCCAGCAAAAACTTTAATATCGGTATGAGCTAATTTTTCTTTTAACCAAGCATATTTACTTTCATCTGTGATAACAACTGCGTTTACATCAAACTGTATGGCCTGACTTGCCAATAATTCGGCATTGGAATGAGCAGTTAACACTTCTACTTTAAATAAATGCAGATTAGCAGCAATCACTTCTATAGTTTGCGTGCCAATAGATCCGGTAGATCCAAGTATAGCTATATGTTTTTTATCTTCTGAATTCATTATCCAATTAATTGATCTGCAATTTTTCTATCGTTTGATAATCTAGGTACTTTATTTTGCCCACCTAATTTACCCTCCTTTTTCATATAATTTATAAAAGCACCTGCTGGAAGAATTTTTATTTGTAAAGAGCGTAATACTTTTCCATCAATCAAGTCTTTGTAATATACATTTTTTGTTTGCAATAATTCATCAACCCTTGCAGCAAAAGCGGTTAAATTAGAAATATTTTGATCGGTCTCGATAAACCATTCGTGGTATGGAAGTCCATTGTCTAATGGATTTACCTGAGGTGCAACGGTAAATTCGGCAATGGCTAAATTAATTTCTTTCGCTGCAGTCATTAATGCGTATTCTACTTCTTCGCCAATTACATGTTCGCCAAATGCAGAAATAAAATGTTTAATTCTACCTGTTACTTTGATGCGATAAGGACTTTTACTTACAAATTTTACAGTATCTCCAATACTATATGCCCACAATCCGGCATTAGTTGTAAGTATTAAAGCATAATTTTTTTCTAGCTCGATATCGGCTAATGATAACCTTTTAGGTTGATCATCAAAATAATTTTCAACTGGTATAAATTCGAAGAAAATACCTTCATTGATATTTAATAATAAGCCTGTTTCGTTTTGCGTATCTTGAAAAGCAATAAAGCCCTCAGATGCAGGATAGGTCTCTATTGTATCGATTTTTTTTCCGATACTTTGTTCTATTTTGGCACGATAGGGTTCAAAATTTACACCGCCATATACAAATAAAGAAAAGTTTTTAAAAATGTCTTTTATGGCTTGTCCATTAGATTGCTGTATTAATTTATCAAAATACATTTGCACCCAAGGTGGTATACCCGAAATGAGTGTCATATCTTGATGAAAGGTTTCAGCAACAATTGCATCTAATTTTGTTTCCCAATCTTCGATACAATTAGTTTCGAAACTGGGTAATCGATTTGCTTGTAAATAAGCTGGCACATGGTGAGCCACAATGCCAGATAGCCTTCCAGTAGCAATACCTGATTTTTTATTAAGTAATGGACTGCCTTGTAAAAAAATTAATTTTCCATTGAGGAAATCCGCATTCCCAGTTTCGTTAATGTAACAAAGTAAGGCTGTTTTTGCAGCAGTAATATGATGTTGCATCGAATCTTTCGTAATAGGAATATATTTTACACCAGAGGTGGTTCCCGATGTTTTACAAAAATAAATAGGTTTTCCAGGCCAAAGCACATTGTGCTTACCTGCTATTAAATCCTTTAGAAATGGTTCCTGAAAATCTTCATAATCTCTAACAGGAACAAGGCTTTTAAAGGTTTCGTAATTTTCAATTTGATTAAATTGATGTGCTAAACCAAAAGAAGTATGCTTTGCTTTTTTAATTAAATCTGCTAAGATTTGCGCTTGAATATCAATAGCACGCAATTGATCTTGTTGCAGTTTTCTAACAAGTATTCGAGCATATATTTTAGCAAGGAAAGATTTAATAGCCATTAATATATTGATTAAATTAAAAAGCTAGGTTCTTCTAAAAGTTCTTTGGGAAATAAATAACGATAAGCCAAAGTGATGATCATAAATGACATAGGGATCGTAAATAAGACGCCAATTAGCAAAAAGGCTAAACCTATTATATTTAGTGCAATAATCGCCAAATACAATAAAATAATAAAGCCTAGTTTCCCTTTAGTTGATTGATAACTTATCATAAAAGCACTACCCACCTCTATTTCTTTGTCAATGATTAAATAATTAACAAAGCCTAATCGTATATAAATAATGAGCGTAGGAAAAATAATCAATAATAAAATAGCGAAAGTATAGGTTAATTGCAGCGTGGTATAATTAAATAAATGATTAGGTGCTTTTGATAAATCTTCGAAAAAAGCTGCAAAACTAGGATCAATTACGCCAAGCAATTCTAAAAAACCAAGGGTTAAAAACAGAATCGAAAAAATCAATAAAATCAAATAAAAACTAGACCTAATAATCTTCAAAGCCTCATTTTTATTAGGTTTTATGGCATCAAACGAGAGCGTTTGATTGTCTATTATTGCAAATGCCAATTTAATTGTTGCGATGGTAATAGAGATATTGACTATTAATGAAAAAATATTAAACACCACCGAAGCAATAATTTGTTGACGCAATAATTCGCCTAAAAGTCCTATTAAAAAAGATAACAATACAATACTCAAAAAAACACCTATTAAAACAATGGCGTTTTTTTTAGTTAAATCGAATGCGGTTAAAAATATTGATTTAATCATCTTATTTTTTTAGTATGGCTTTTGCATAATTCTCCCAGCTTAAATGTTTGGCTGTTTCTGCCACATTGTTTCTATCAATGGGTTCATCCAACATATGGATCATCTCTTTTGCCATCGATTGAATGTCTCTGTCTTCGGCTAAATAACCATTGTAGCCATGCTGAATGGTTTCGGGGAAATGCCCAACCTTAGTAGCCAAAACAGGTAAATTGAAATTATAACTAATGGATTCTACACCCGAAGGAGTAGCTGTTAAATAGTATAATAAAATAGCATCTGCTATTTGAAAATACTCATGTACTTTTTCGTTTGAAACAAATTCGTTGACTACCGCTACCCTATTTTGTAATTGATATTCTTCAATGAGTTCGAGTGGTCGGTAATCTTGTTCGTTATCGGTTTGATTTAAGAAAATAGATTTTGCAGAATTAAATAAGGCTTTTTTTATCCTTGTACTCCATTTAGACTGGTCTAAAGTTTGCCAAAAAGACTCTCCAACGATTAACAAAGAAACATCGTCTCTTTGTTTAGCCACTTCGTTAAATGCGGCTATTACTTGGTGCAAACCCTTGTATTTTCTAATAAAACCAAAAAACAACAATACTTTTGGGGCAAGTTTTAATTCGCTTTTTTTCGCGGCTATGTCAAAGTCTGCTTGCGGTTTAAACATATCATAGATGGGATGATATAATTTAATAACGGTGCAAGAATCATCTTTCGCACGCTGCCCAGTTTCATTGACCGTTAACTTCAAATCTGGAAAAGTTAATCTTAATTCTTCAACTGTTTTATATGCATGAGCGATATAAGTATCGGCTACTTTTAATCCGTATTTTGTAAATATTTTATCAATAGAACTGGCTTCTTTTTGAATCACTAAATGCAAATCAAAAATAACTTCTATGTTTTTCTTTTTTAATCCTCTGGCAATATACCCCATTGGCAATCCTTGGATAGCAATTGCCCATTGAAAAATAACTTTAGTAGGCTTTAATTTTGCAATAAAATCAATAGTTTCAGACCAAGTAAAAGGATTGTTATAATTTGTAATATAAGTGATGTTGATATTTGTTCCTGCCAATTGATCGGCCTTAGAACTTCTATCAATAAAATCACGCGGAATAATTGCAGGGTATTGTTGTGTCCAAGAAACAATATGCACATCGTGCCCTTGCGCATCGAGCGCTTTAGCTAATGAGGTATTGTAATTGGCAATGCCTCCTTTAAATTGTGGCCCAGGTCCAAATAATACAATTTTTTCGATTTCCATTTAAAATAGTATTTATTAATTTTTACTATTTTCAACTGCTTTATCGTAAACCCTTTTTAAACCTTCTGCCAAAGAAATTTTTGGAGTCCAACCGTATTTTTCTAATACATAGCTCATGTCTGAATGTCTCGCATGTACGCCCACAGGCTTATCTAATAAAGGTTTGATGGTTGGTTGATAACCTGCAAATCCTGCAAAAACATCAATAATTTCTAAGAA
>CANJWU010000060.1 GCA_947478655.1 Sphingobacteriales bacterium
TTAAGTTCATCTGCTACAGCTTGGAAATATGTTCAAGGAAATTGGGGTACCGATGATGCCAAAGTGAAGATGACCAAAGTAGGCGCAAATTTATTTTCACTAACCTACACCATCAATACTTTTTATAATGTACCTAGTTCCGAAACTGTATTAAAATTAGCTTTTGTTTTTCGTAATCAGTCTGGAAGTATCGTAGGCAGAGAAGCCGATGGCACCGATATTTTTGTTGCCATTGGTTCTGGAAGTTTTCAAGCCAGGTTTGATATAGAAAAAGCGCAATTGCTCAGCATTGCCGATACCTTAAAAATAAAAGCCATTACTTCTAAAAAAGCGAGCCTTCGATTATTACAAAATGGCAATGCTATTCAAACCATTACGAATGATTCTATATTGCAATTAGCTATTCCTGCGGCATCACTTGGTTACGGTAAGTTTAAATATATTTTCGAAGCAAGCTATAATGGAAATACTAAACGCGATACAATGTATGCGCTTGTGAGAAGTTTTCCTCCTACAGTTGTTGCTCCGGCAGGGACTAAAGACGGTATTAATTATATTTCGGATACATCTGTAGTCTTACAAATTTTTGCACCTAATAAAAATTTTATTTATGTATGGGGTGATCATTCAAATTGGGAATTAGATCCCAAGTTTCTGATGAATAAAACGCCAGATGGTGCACGCCATTGGATTCAGCTCAATGGTCTAACACCGGGTAAAGAATATCGTTTTCAATATTTAATAGATCAAGCACAAATAAAAGTTGCAGATATTTATGCAGACAAATTATTAGATGCCAATAACGATGCTTATATACCTGCCCTTACTTATCCAAATTTAATTCCCTATCCAAAAAATAATACAACCGAATACGTTTCTGTATTTCAAACGGCTCAAACAAAATTTAATTGGCAACATTCTAACGGTTTTGTTAAACCAGCCAAAGAAAAACTTTTTATCTACGAATTATTATTACGTGATTTTATTGCGCGTCACGATTTCGAAACTTTAAAAGACACCTTAAATTATTTACAAAAATTAGGGGTGAATGCCATTGAATTAATGCCGGTGAATGAGTTCGAAGGAAATGAAAGTTGGGGATATAATCCTGCATTTTATTTTGCAGTCGATAAATATTACGGTAGCAAAAATGCGTTCAAATCTTTTATAGATGAATGCCATCGAAGAGGCATAGCCGTAATTATGGATATGGTATTGAATCATTCCTTTGGACAAAGCCCAATGGTGCGTATGTATGCAGATGGATCTGGTAGACCAACGGCCAATAATCCATGGTTCAATATCAATGACAAACATCCCTATGGAGTAGGTTACGATTTTAACCACGAAAGCACAGCCACTCAAAAATTTGTTGATTCGGTTTTACATTATTGGTCCGAAGAATATAAAATTGATGGCTACCGTTTCGATTTATCTAAAGGCTTTACGCAAAAAGATACCTATGGAAATGTAGGCACTTGGGGGCAATACGATGCATCTCGTATTGCAATTTGGAATCGGATCTACAATAAAGTAAGAAGTTATGATAGCACAGCTTATTTAATATTAGAACATTTTGCAGACAACTCAGAAGAAAAAGAATTAGCGCAGAAAGGTTTTATGTTATGGGGAAATTTAAATAATAACTTCAACGAAGCCACCATGGGTTATGTAAATACCAGTGATTTAAGTTGGGGGAATTATAAATATAGAACTTGGGCAGTGCCGAATTTAGTCACCTATGCCGAAAGCCACGACGAAGAAAGATTGATGTTTAAGAATTTAACTTATGGCAATTCGGGTATAAATTATTCGGTTAAAAATTTAAATACTGCTTTGAAAAGAAATGAAATGGCCATGTGCTTTTTAATTCCTTTACAAGGCCCTAAAATGATTTGGCAATTTGGAGAATTGGGTTACGATATTTCCATAGACTTTAATGGAAGGGTAGGAAATAAGCCTGTTCGTTGGGATTATTTTGCCGATGCCGCCAGAAAAAGATTGTATGAAGTAACGGCTTTATTGGGCTATTTAAAAAACAATGAACCCGCTTTTAGTTCGCCAAATTATGTATACAATACAACAAATAGCATGAAGGTATACAAAGTAACCCATAGCACATTGAACGCAGTCGTTGTGGGTAATTTCGATGTAAAAACAGATTCTACCAGCCCAATTTTTCCGCATTTAGGAAAATGGTATGCCTTGTTTTCGGATGATTCCATCATGGTAACCGATTTAAACCAGAAAGTAGTATTAGGAGCGGGGAAATATGTTTTTTGGTTAGATAAAAAGATTAATAAGCCATTTCAACTAACAGGAATTGCGTCAAATCCTTCGGAAAAAGAAGCCGAAATTTTTATTTATCCAAATCCTGCACATCAAGAAATATTTATTAATTTTAACAATAGAGAATTAGTCCCTGTTCAGGTTAAAATAATCAATACGCTTGGAGAAATAGTCAAACAAGCACAGTTCGACGCTTCAACAGAAAATATAGCATTGAATTTAATTAACCTGACACCAGGAATTTACCAAATTCAAATTATAAAAGGATTAAAAATTACAACAAAAAAAATAATTATTAACTAATACATATGATGAAAAAATTACTTTATCTAGTGTTACTTTTTTCTTCTTTGTCTTCGCTCGCGCAAACAATTAAAGGAAAAGTACAAGACGGTCAAAGGCAGCCAGTAATTGGCGCCAGTGTTTTTCTAGAAGGATCCAAGCAAGCAGTACAAACTGATGCGATGGGTATGTTTACTTTTAATGTAAGCGAAGCAGGAAAATACAAAGTACGCGTTTCAATGGTTGGCTACAAAAGTCTCGTGAGAGATTTAACAGCTGGCACAACTGTTTATAATTTAACAATCGAAGAAGATTCTAAATCTTTAGAAGATGTAGTAGTTGTTGGTTATGGAACAAAATTAAGACGCGAAGTAACGGGCTCTATTTCAAAAATCTCTGCTAAGGAATTAAACGACTTACCAGTTCAAAGTTTTGAAGGTGCCTTACAAGCGAAACTTCCGGGCGTTCAAGTAACTACGGGTAGTGGAATTGCAGGTTCAGGAGCTGTTGTAAGAATTCGTGGTGTTGCTTCTATTAGTGCAGGTGGTGATCCATTATATGTGGTAGATGGTATTCCAATTACACAAGATTATTTCTTGCAAGGAAATGGTGGTGCCATGAATAACAATCCATTGGCTAGTATTAATCCAGACGACATTGAATCAATTGATGTATTAAAGGATGCGGCGGCCACTGCAATTTATGGTTCAAGAGGATCTAACGGGGTGGTAATTATTACTACTAAACGTGCCAATAAAAAAGGCGTGCAAGTAAGTTACACCGGAAGTGTAAGTACTTCTCAACCTACCGCATTGCCAGACATGCTAGACAGTAAACAATATGTGCAATTGTACCAAGAGGCTTACGAAAATGATGGCGGAACTGGACAAGGTGTTTATTGGGATGGGGTAACTAATACTGATTGGGTGGCATTAACAACTCAAACAGGAATTAAACAAGCGCACAACGTTTCTGTTGCCAAAGGCGGAAAAGATTTTTCTATTTTAGGAAATGTGTCATACAATAAAAACGAAAGTTTTTTAGTGGGCAATAGTTATGATAGAACATCGATGCGTTTAAATGCAGATTATTCAATTACGCCAAAATTAAAAGCAAGCTTATCTACTTCATTTAGTAATGGTATCAACCACCGTGTGAATACTGCATGGGCAGGTGGTTTGGGAGCGGCAATGTCTACTTTATTACCAATTCAATCTGCTTATAATCCAGATGGAACTTTAGCAAATTCGCCAGTTAGAGATCAATCTTTAAGAAAATGGCAAACTGCAGAAAATAGATTTATCAATGGTTTAACTTTGAATTATAAAATCAACGATAATTTTTCTGCTTTAGTAAAAGGAAGTAGTGATTACATGGTTTTGTTAGATGATATTTACAATCCAAAAGAATTAATCAATACGACGCATGCTGGAAATGCCAACAGATACGGTACTACTGTAAATAACTATAATTATTATGCGCAGTTAAATTATACGAAAGAAATTAATACGGATAATAAATTTACGGCAATGATTGCCAATGAATTTCAAAGTTCGACCACAAGTTCTTATAATAAAAACGAAGATGATAGAACCGCTGGATTTAATGTGAATCCCGATTCGACCAATGCCTCGTTTAAAAAATATACGAACGCCGATCAACAATGGGCATTCTTAAGTTATTTTACCCGTTTAGGTTATTCGTATAAAAACAAATTGTTTTTTGAGTCGACTGTTCGTATGGATGGATCGTCTAAATTTGGTAAGAACTACCGTTATGGTATTTTCCCTGCCTTCTCTGCATCTTGGGTGTTGAGCGAAGAAACTTTTGTTAAAAACTTAGGATTTATTAGCTCTTCTAAATTAAGAACAAGTTATGGAAAGAGTGGTAATGCAAACATTCCAAATTATCAAAATGTAGGCGTGTTCCAAAATCCAAATAGTACGCCAACTTATAATGGTAATCCAACTACTTTCCCAATTCAATTAGAAAATCCAAATTTAAGATGGGAAACTTCTTGGTCTTATAACTTAGGTTTAGACATGGGATTTTTAAATGATCGATTTACGTTCTCATTCGAATATTATAATAAGCAATCGAGCGATGTATTGATGTCGCTTGCAGTACCTCCATCTATTGGTTTTTCAAATTATTGGGATAACGTTGGTAAAATTACCAACTCCGGTTTAGAGTTATCCTTAACTTCAAGAAATATCAATAGAGATTTAAAATGGACTACGCAGTTTAATATTTCAAGAAATAAAAATGAAATCACTAGCATTGGTGTTTACACCGAAGATGCTGTAGGCGGTGGAACAAACGATACCAGGGTAGTTGTTGGACAACCAGTAGGAACTAACTTCTTAGTGCGTTTCTCTCATGTGGATCCTGTTACCGGAAAACCAGTTTACTTAGACATCAACGGAAACGAAACTTTTACATGGGATCCAAAAGACCGAGTTTCTGTAGGTTCTGTTTTGCCAGATGCAATGGGTGGTATTACCAATTCATTCTCTTATAAAAATTTCGATTTCAGTTTCTTATTTAATTTTGTATTAGGTGGTGATATTTATAATTCATCTTCTAAGCGTCAGTTAGGGGTAGTCACTAATTGGAATATGACCACAGATATTTTTGATCGTTGGCAAAAGCCGGGTGATATTGCAAAATATCCTCGTTTAACTTTAGATACCAGAACTTATGGTTCGAGTACGCCATGGATCAATACAACTTTGTGGTTGCAAGATGGAACTTTTGCTAGGTTAAGAAATGTAACCTTGGGTTATTCTTTACCAAAAACAATCACCAAAAAATTAAAAATTCAATCGTTTAGAATGAGTTTGATTGGTACCAATTTATTAACCTTTACAAAGTATACTGGTTTAGATCCAGAGATTGCGAGAGATTTTGAAAATGCAACGGACCGAAACATGAGTCCAAACATTACTTATTTAACACCTCCGCAAGAGAAGACTTATACCATGCAACTTAATATTACTTTCTAAGCAAATAGATATGAAAAATTTTAAATTAACTATATTTTCTGTGCTACTTACAAGTGTATTTGCGGTAAGTTCTTGCACCTCAGAATTAGACCTAAAACCCGAAGGCGTTATTTTAGTTGACTCGGCTTTAAAAACGCCTGCAGATATGCAGAAGTTATTGAACTCTTGCTACGATGCCTTGGCGAATCAATACAATGGCACTGTTCAAACCTATTCCGATTTAATGGGTGATGATATTGCAAAACCATTCCGTGATGATTTAGGTTTTAAAACAGAAATTTACAACCGTAGTTCGAATTTCTTTAATTCGGATGTTGGTGGTTTATACGGAAGATTATATATTCCAGTATATCGTGTGAATACGATGGAATTATATTATGATAAAATTACTGGTTTAAGCGAAGAGGAAAAAACCAGAATGCGTGCCGAAGGTAAATTCATTAGGGCTCTATGTCATTTTGATTTAGTGAGATTGTGGGCGCAGCCATATGGCTACACTGTAGATAACTCACACTTAGGTGTGCCAATTAGAGATAAAGCCACTAAAGATCCATTGGCAAGAGCAACAGTAGCACAGGTTTACGACTTTGTAGTATCTGATTTAAATTATGCGATTGCAAATTTACCGGCAGCAAATGGTAATTACGCAAATAAAGATGCGGCTAAATCTTTGTTAGCTATCGTTTATTTTCAAATGAACAAATTTAATGATGCCTTGCCATTATTAAATGAAATCATTAATAGTGGCGCATATTCTTTGTCTGATTCTTTAAACAGATTCAATAGCAATGCCTCTTCGCAAGAATATATATTTAAATTTGTAAGTACAGGATCAAATGATAACCGTGCGGCAGAGTTTATCAATAGATTCCGTAGCGATAACAATCCACAACCAGATTATAATGTAAGCAACGATATTTACAACTTAATTGCGGCGGATACATCTGATGCGCGTATTCAGTTTTTTGGCACCATGAACCCTGGTTCACCTAAACAATATCACGTGTTGAAAAAATTCAATGAAGATTATTTCCCGGTTCCATTAATTAATATGACGCAATTGGTATTAACCCGCGCCGAAGTATTAGCCGAATTAGGCCAAGACTTAGGGCAGGCTGTAACAGATATAAATGCAATTATCAAAAGAGCTTATCCAGGAAATAAAGACAAAGAAATTGCAGCTAATGCAGATGCAAGAACCATTTTATTAACTGTTCGTGCTGAGCGCAGAAAAGAATTATTCTGCGAAGGTGATCGCGTAAATTATTTAAAGAGAATCGGTGCTTTGGCTAATCCATTAGATGGTAATACTACTATTCGTAATGCGCCTTGGAATTGCCCAGGTTTGGCTTTGCAATTTCCAAGTTCAGAAAGAACTTCGATTTTTGTAATGAATGAAACAGGTGGTTGTAATTAATTTTTTAAAAATTTAAGAAAATGAAAAATAGAAAAATCTTATTAGTGGGAATGTTAGCGATGCTAGCCATGTCTTGCAAA
>CANJWU010000061.1 GCA_947478655.1 Sphingobacteriales bacterium
TAAAAGTGTACGAAAATGCAAAAGTAAATTTACCAGATACCTTAATTGTTAAAACGCGGGCAAGAGTAAATGGCTACCAAGCAGCAATCAATGCAGTTAAGCCGCAGTTAGAGTTATTAAAAAAATATGGCGGCATTTACCTTGATAATATCAATAGTCTTGATTTAGAAAGGAAAAAGCTAAGTAGTTTAAAGTCTAGATACGAAAGTACCAAGTTAGACTACGAGCAGGTATTGCCAATGAAATTTACTATTAACCAAGCAACAAGACCAGAAATTGCCGCTCGACCTAGAAGAGGTTTAACAACAGGCTTGGTTTTTGTTTCTACCTTTTTATTATCAATCATTTCTATTGCGCTGATCGAAGCCATGCCAGCCATTAGTAAAAAATTAAGCTAAATTGTTTAACGCAATTACACCCAAACAATTCCTTGTTTTCTTTGCCGCAATAACTTTGTTTGTGGTGGCTTCTTTGTATGCTATTAAAATAGACGTACCTTATATTCATTTTCTGCCAGTTATACTCATTGGTGGTTTTATTGCCATTAAAGATTTCTCTTTACTATTTTATTTCTTAATTGCCGCACTGCCTTTATCGTTTGAGTTTTCTGTCGGCGGCTCGAGTTTGTCGATGCCCACAGAGCCTTTAATGATGGCACTCTTAGGTGTGAGCATAGTGTTGCTTATTCAAAATAGATTGCAACACAATGCAGAATGGAAACATTTGCTTATACTACTCATCTTAGCACACATCGCTTTGTTATGTTTAAACATGGTGCTCTCTCCAAACCATGTATTGTCTTTTAAATATTTACTGACTAAGCTTTGGTATTACGCTGCATTTGTATTTATCCCAATTTTGATTTTAAAACAAGAAGGTATTTATAAGAAATTATTTTGGTTGATTTTTATTCCATTAATGTTAAGCGTATGCTATACGGTTGCCAGGCATGCTTTAAAATCTTTCGGCTTTGACGAAATCAATATTGCCGCTCGACCATTTTATGCCAACCATGTAATTTATGCTTGTGCATTAGGTTTATTATTGCCTTTTGTTATAATGGCCATTGGCTGGTACAAACATAAACCATTAATATTAACACTGCTTATTGGCAGCTCCTTGCTTTTATTATTTGCTATCGTTACTTCCTACACCCGAACTACTTGGCTGTCTTTGTTAGCTGCATTAGGCGCACTGTTAGTGTTTCGGACAGCATATCTTAAACATGCACTATTGGTTGCACTCATTTGTACTATTGGTTTTTGTTATTATTTAGTGGATCAAAATCGATACATGAAATACGCACCCGATTTTCAACGAACCGTATTTAATCACGAAAATTTTAGTAAACATATGTCGGCTACCATGGAGATGAAAGATGTTTCTGGAATGGAAAGGGTGTATAGATGGGTAGCTGCAGTTAATTTAATTCAACATAATTTTTGGTTAGGCACAGGTACTAATACTTTTTATCCTACTTATAAAATTTACGCAAACCCTGCATTTATAACCAACGTGAGCGACAACCCCGAGCATGCCAGTACGCATAATTATTTTCTACTTACTTTTTGCGAACAAGGTGTTTTTGGATTTTTATTATTTAGCGGCATGTATTTATATGCCTTATTGCGCTGTCATTTTATTTACCGTATGAGTAAAATAAAACAAGATCAACATATTATAACCGCTTGCTTTTTGGCGCTAGTAGTATTTTTAGTTCACTTGGTACTTGGCGATATGGTGGAGGTGGATAAGAATGGTGGAATCTTTTTACTATGTATTGCCATCATTATTTCGCTCGATACAAAAACAAAAAAAGCAATTAGCGAAGTTCATTAAACCGAAACATTATTCCCTTTTGTTTCAAATGCATCGCTTAATCCAGCAGAAAAAATATTGAATGCAAATACTAAGAGCATGATGGCTATGCCCGGTATAATGGCAAGGTATGCCGCATCAATAATAATGTAACCATAATGTTCTTTCACCATGCCACCCCAAGTTGGCATAGGTGGTTGTGCGCCAAACCCCAAAAAGCTCAATCCCGCTTCTAATAAAATAGCCGATGCAAAATTTGCAGCAGCAATCACCAATAGAGGGCCCATAATATTTGGCAATATGTGTTTATAAATAATTCTAAAGTTACCGAAACCCATTGCTCTAGCCGCTTCTACATATTCTAATTCTCTTACGCTTAAAATTTGTCCGCGGACCAAGCGCGCCACTTCCACCCACATACTTAATCCTATGGCAATAAACACTTGCCAAAATCCTTTACCCAATGCAAAGGAAATAGCAATAACCAATAAGAGTGTGGGCAAAGACCAAATTACATTGATTAGCCAACTAATTAATTCGTCGACATAGCCTCTGTAAAAACCTGCCATGGCGCCAAGTGCAAGTCCAATTAATAAGGAAATAACAACCGAAACCAAACCAACAGAAAGCGATACCCTGCTTCCTAAAACGATACGACTAAATAAATCACGACCATAGCGATCGGTTCCGAAAATATAGGTTCTGGTAAAAATTTGATCTTGTTTTATTTTTGTAAGCAATGCACTTGTGCTAATATTTATTATTTGTCCATCGAGTGTGCGCACCTGAAATGCTTGCTGGCTATAGGTGATAGCCGAGTCGTCTGCAATAGGATATACAATTGATGCTAAATTATAGTACACCGGCTTTTGTTCATCGAGTAGTGTAATTTGAATGCTAGAATCGTTGAACTGATAAGACTGAATGGGGATATATTGAAATTCGGATTCTTGACCATTTGCTAATCGAGACCAAAAAGAAACTGGAGTAATGATTTTATTTTTGCGAAGCGCCAAAAATTGCGCCTTTGCAAATGGCTTTTTTGTACTCAGTTCCAAATGCATTTCGTTGGCCATAGGCGAATGATCTGGAATAATTAAATAGCCAAACAATGCCATTAAAAAAGTAAGTGCAATAAAAAAGAATCCAGCTAAGGCTAATTTATTCTTTAATAATTTAGCAAGTATTCTAGCCGATGGCGTTTGAATTGTTGACTTCATAATTAATTAACTGTTCGACCTTTCCATTCGTATGCCCCACCAATATTGGCAATAATACCAATTATTAAAATATAAATCACATAAAATATTTCCACCAAAGGCAACAAGAATAGCAATCTACGCTTTTTAAAGAAACTCAAACTCTGAAAAATGAGTATCGCATCTAAGCCCATTTTTACCCCAATCAATATAACAAACATAGCTAGGTTTGCAGTTGTAAAAAACAACAGGCCTGCTTGAATAAAAATAAGCAAGTTGAAAAAATAGATTATACTCACTAATAACACCATTCTTTTGTCGGCATATTTTACACTTTTGGATGCCCATCTTTTTCTTTGTTGATAAAACGACCGAAGAGTACCTTTTGCCTCTGTATAAACAATAGCGCTCGGCTCTTTTAAAAATCGCAAGCCATCCGGAAATTGCTTATGCATTTTATGTAATAATAATTCGTCGTCGCCAGATGCAAGATCGTCTATGCCTTTAAATCCGCCTACTGCGTGGTACGCAGCGCGCGTATAAGCTAAATTTGCACCGTTGCAGGTATTTGGAAATTTATTTTGAATGCAAGCAGCGCCAGCGGCAATGAGCAATTCAAACTCTACCGTTTGTATTTTTTCTGCTAAACTTTTTTCTTGATGATACGCCACTGGCGAAGAAATTAATTGACAATGCTCTTGCTCGAACATACTCACAATACTGGCAATCCAATCTGGACCCATCCTACAATCGCCATCGGTGGTCAATATTAATTCCGAATCGCATGTTGCAATAGCGGTAGCAATTGCTCTTTTTTTATAAGAATTAATTGGTTTTTCGATCGCTAATTGGAGCAAGCGTAAATTTGAATTACTGAACGACCGAACAATAGTAGCTGTTTGGTCTGTAGAATGATCATCTATAATAATGATATTAAAAAGTGTGATTGGATAATTTTGTGCAATTAAGTCTTGTATTAAATTTGCAATGTGTTGTTCTTCATTTCTAACAGGCACTAACACACTAACCGTAGTTTTGAATTGACTTTGAAGTGGCTGCCCGTTTTTCAAAGCCCACCAGCCTTTGATAAAAAAAAGCAATATGCCCGAATAACAAATCAATAAAATAACCGTAATAAAATTAAGAATTTGCACCGATAAATTTTGCTTTGATGATAAAATAGGTTCCTACCAAGGAAGGCAAGATAACATTTACGCTCCATATAGAAAATGCCGCTGCTAATATACCTATGGTATCTGCGCTTAAATGTCCGAGAAAAAACACCGCAACGCCAGAACGCACGCCTAACTCTGTTATAGCAAAACCAGGCAAGATAGACTGCGTAAAGAAAATTAAGGTAATCATCATATACGTTTCGGCAATGGCCATGCTTGGAATAAAGAAATGCAACAATAATAAATATTGAGAAGAAAAAACTAGGTAACGTAAAGCCGACCAAGCTAAAATTTTTAATAAATCGATGTTTTTAAACAAAGCAAAAACAGCAAGCAATTCTATATGTTTTTTGAACCAACCCAATGAAGTTAAGTAATAGGTAATGCGTCCTATATTTAAAAACAAATACAAGACCACTACCATTAAAAATAAAACAAAATATAATAATATGTAATTGATCAGCGGGTCTTGGTTTACATATTGCGGCGCATAAAAATTAAAAGCAATAAAGCCTGCAAGTAAGGTAATCACCATTTGTGCAATAGAGGAAATAAAATTAACCAGCACCCCTTTGATGCGATTGCCTTCGCTTAAATATAAAATACGGCCGCCATAATCGCCAATATTATTTGGCGTAAATATGCCAATGCTCATACCAGCAAGAACCGAAGCAATGGCTCGCCTTATGGAAAGTTTTTCTAATTTACCCGCAGCAAATTGCCATTTATTGGACTCTAAAAAAACATTCAAGGGCATTAATATAACTACCAATACTAATAGATATACCTTTTGGCCAGATTGTATTTGAGCAGAAATTTGCCCTATATTTTCCAAGGCATTTCTGTGCATTAATTCAATTGCCACATAGGCAATTGTTAAGAGCAGTATGCTAACTTTCAGTAGGTTTACTAAAAGCTTCTTGTATCTTTGTAGAAATAGTTTCACTTATACAAAATAACGAAAATTATCAGCAATTGAGAGATCAAATAATTTTAGGCGTTGACCCGGGTACTGCTGTGACTGGATATGGCATTATCCAAGTGAGCGGATCTGCTATCACGCTGATCAAACACGGCGTAATTGAAACAGGCAAGGGCGACGATCACCCCATGAAATTGAAAGTTATTTTTGAAGGCATTCTTGCGATTATAGATGCATTTAATCCAGATGAGCTCGCCATTGAGGCACCGTTTTTTGGAAAAAACGTGCAGTCCATGTTAAAGTTAGGCAGAGCGCAAGGCGTGTCTATGGCGGCAGCACTTTACCGAAATATTCCAATTACAGAATACTCCCCTAAAAAAATAAAACAATCCATTACCGGAAACGGCAACGCCTCTAAAGAACAAGTAGCGGCTATGTTGCAACAGTTATTAAAGTTTAAAAATGATGCCGCGTTTTTAGACGCTACAGACGGATTGGCTGCAGCGGTTTGTCATTATTTACAAAATAATATTGGAGGCAAGAGCGGCGATAAAAAGCATACTGGTTGGAAAGCATTTCTAGCAGACAACCCTGGCAAATTACAACAAAGTAAATCTGGTATTAAATCGAAATAGCCGCGCTAATTATTTCCACTAAATGAAGGTATTCTTCTTTGGTAAAAGTTAACCTTGGATTGCTAAAGTTCATGTCTTGCACGGTATTCATTGGAATTAAATGCACATGTGTATGCGGCACTTCTAATCCAATCACTGCCACGCCAACTTTTTGGCAAGGAATTACTTGTTTAATGCCTTTAGCCACTTTTTTACTAAAGTGCATCAAGGCCAAATAATCCGCATCTTCCATGTCAAAAATATAATCTATTTCTTTTTTAGGAATACATAATACATGGCCTTTTGCTAAGGGTAAAATATCTAAGAATGCGATAAATTGATCGTTTTCTGCTACTTTATAAGCAGGAATTTCGCCAGCAATAATTTTAGAAAAGATACTCGACATTATCTTGAAATTTCAATAATTTCAAAATCAACATTACCACTTGGAACCGTGATGGTAACTTTATCGCCAACCGATTTACCTAATAAGCCTTGGGCAATGGGAGATTTAATAGAGATTTTTCCAGACTTCAAATCAGCTTCTTTTTCGGCAACTAATTGATAAGTCATTTCGGCTCCATTCTTCGTGTTTTTTATTTTCACTTTAGATAAAGCCAATACTTTAGACGCGTCTAATTTTGATTCATCAATTACCCGAGCGCTTCCTAAAACTTGTTCAAGTTTAGAAATTTTGAGCTCTAATAAGCCTTGTGCTTCTTTAGCAGCGTCGTATTCGGCGTTTTCAGACAAATCACCTTTGTCTCTCGCTTCTGCAATTTGCTTAGAAATATTTATACGCTCTACCGCTTTTAAATGCGCTACTTCTTCTTTTAATTTCTCTAATCCCTCTTGCGTAAAATAAGTTACTTCTGACATAATCTAAATTGTATTGATAAAAATCTTGTTGGTACTGATAAAATAAAAGAAGACCGTATATAAATACGGCCTTCTTTTATTAAAAAATTAAATTATAATGTTATAATGTTATACGCGCAGAGATGGCATGTGTTCCATCATAAACATGTGTTACTCTATAAGAATAATCAATTGCAAATGTTGAGCCTTTATCATTTAAAGGTAATTCTACTGTACTTCCAAAAGTTAAACCATTATATACACTTGGAGAAGTTGCCGCATCGAAAACATTTTTCTCGCTGTTGTAAGCTCCTCTAAACATTAAATAATTTTTGTAGCTATACTCTAATCCTAAACCGATTAAATCGTTAGAGAA
>CANJWU010000062.1 GCA_947478655.1 Sphingobacteriales bacterium
AAAAAACAAATCTCCCAAGCAATTTTTAATGGTAGAATAGCATACCATTTTAAATCAAGTCAATTAGGTATCAATACCCTAGTAGAAGAATTTAATCATAGGAAAGGGATATCTCTTGACTTTTTGAGTCATTATCAAAACATGCTTATTGGTTCCGAAATAGCTGTATTTGAAGATAAAATCTCCTTCCATTTGGCCTGTATGGCTATATTAAATAAACAAAGTAGTATTGCTTTTGGACTCAATTATTTTACAGAAAATTATCAAAACGAATTTGCATCAAATCAGCTTTTACAAGGAAATGCAAAAAATGATATTGGATTTAGTATTGCATTTAAGCAATCCATTAATTCAAAAAGTTATTATCAAATAGTAAGTAATACCCATTTGATTAATGGCGCAGAAAATACAATTAAAGTACCTAGCATCGAAAATAAAATACAAGGAGTATTAATCTATATCAATCGAATAGGAAACGAAATTCAATTAAAAAGTAGTTATCAAATCAAAAATAAAAATAAAATTGAAATCGCTGAAACTATTAGAAAATATGAATACCAGCAGACTTTTAGTGCTACAATTGTATTTAAAAAAATAATAGCTAAACAACTTTACTTACTACACAGGTTTGATTATAAAACCAATAGTATAAGCCGTTCAAACGCATTTCAATGTGCTTTAAAATATACCCTAAGTGATTTAAAATTAACAATAGGTTATGGTATTACTTTTTATAATTGCGAATTTGATACCAGAATTTATAGCGCAGAACAACAATTACCAAATTATTTGACCAGTGTTTTATTAAATGGAAATGGCACGCGGGCTTTTTTTTACTTTCAAAGTAAAATAAGAAAAAACTGCACTTTAAGCCTGAAAGCTAGCAAAAACAAGGTGTTAGGAAAAAGCAATATACTTGATTATGCCATTCAATTAGCCATAAAATTATGATTCGTAATTACATGCGATCGGTTGTGTTAGGCAGATTATTACTTGCTTATATAACAGGAATAATGCTCGCTACTTATCTCCCATTTAACACATTATTTTTACTCATTGCGCTTATTTTATTTTCTTTAAGTAGTTTTATTCAATTTTATTATGCTAGAAAAATTAAAAGATTTACATTTCATTGGTTAAATGGAATGAGCTTAAATATCATTTTTATTTTCTTTGGTTTCTTATTAAATATTACCCATCAAGAAGCTTTATCAAAGGAGCATTTTTCTAAGAAAAGTTACCAAATGCTAAAAGTTGTTATTGTGGATAATTTGAGTAATAATACACTCAATAACAGGTATTTAGGGAAAGTTATTGCCAGCGATTTACAGCAAAATGTACAGGGAAAAATACTCATCTATACAAAAGATAAAACCTTAGCGCTTGGTAGTATATTAAGTTTAACATCCAACATTATTTCTTTTCAAAAAAATAGAAATCCAGGTGAATTTAATGCACAAGCTTATTGGAATAAAAAACAAGTTTTTCATTATGTTTATCTAAAAAATACTGATTCGATTATTGGTATTAAAAAATTGAGTTATCTCAAAACAAATAGTTTATTGATTGCCTACAAATTTGATAGCATTTTAAAAAAACATCTCCTGAACGAAGAAAGCTATAAAATAGCATCTGCCCTATTACTAGGAAGTAGATCGGGTATTTCAGAAGAAGTGATCGCCGATTATGCGAAAACAGGTACCATCCATATTTTATCTGTTTCGGGCTTGCATGTCAGTGTTATTTTTTTGGTTTTGAATAAAATATTATCGCTTTTTAAATGGGGTAAAACACAGCTGCTTAAATCAATTATCCTTATTTCTTTTGTTTGTCTATATGCCTATATTACAGGGCTTTCTCCTTCGGTTTGTAGGTCCGCGGTGATGATATCTTTTAGTATCATTGGCAAACAAATCAGTCATCAAAGCAATCCATATAACCTGATAGCAGGTTCGGCATTTTTTTTATTAATAATAGAACCGGCCTATTTATTCGATATTGGTTTTCAATTATCGTATTTAGCCGTTTTAGGAATCATTTATTTTTATGATGCGATATACAGATTACACTTTTTTAAAAATAAATTGGCCGATAAAATTTGGATGCTCATTGCTGTGTCAATTGCAGCTCAATTAAGCACCTTAGCCATGTCACTTTATTATTTTCATCAATTTCCTAATTATTTTTTATTAGCAAATCTCTTAGCCATTCCGCTTTCTAGTATTGCGTTGTATTTAGGCATTTCACTATTAGCGCTAAATCCGTTCCAAATAATTGCAAAATACACTGGCTTAATTTTAAGTAAATGCATTGCGCTAATGGGTTATATTTTACATAAAATAAGCGTGTTGCCCTATGCTTTAAGCTATTACTACCATATTGATTCTGCTGCAGCCTGCTTATTAATGGCCCTGCTACTTTGTTATAGTTTTTACCTTATCCATCATATAAAATGGATGAATTGGTTTGCTGCAAGTTTTGGTTTGCTTTTTTTAATTAATTACGGTTTCATCAGTTATCAAGATAGGCAAACCAGTCATTACCTTATCCATCAAAAAGACAGCCCATGTATATTAATTAAAAGTGCAAATCAATATACATTAGTTTGTAGTCAAAATAGTAATCAAATTGCCTTGAATAAATTAATTCAAAATTTTCAAAAAATTGGCTGGCATTTAACTAAATTAGTTTGGGTAAAAGATAAATCTCTAGTGCGTATACATAACAAAACTTTCTTGTTTATTGCAAAACCCAAACCTTACAGACCAATTACTAAAATCAATCATCAAAGGGCTGATTACCTCCTATGTGCAGCTTATAACTTAAAAGATATACAGGAAAATGCTATTCAAATTATAAGTAATAAAAGACTGAATACTAGCTATTTAAATTCAAATAAATACTACTCCACTTACGATAATGGCTATAAGTGCATCCTGCTTCCCTGATGTATTTTTTATTATATTTAAAAAATTTTAATATAATATGAGACAAGCATTTCGTAATTTTTTCAACTTATTTTTGTTTTGGCTATTCAGTTTTTTACTGCATCGAATTGTTTTTGTGCTATATCATATTGTAAAAAAACAAGACTTCACTTTTATAGATTTTGGAAAAATATTTTGGTATAGTCTTCCTTTAGATATTTCCATGGCCGCTTATTTTATAGGTATTCCATTGGTTTTATTTTTTATCACCTTACTAATTCCCAAAAGCAATTCAATTTTTCAGTTCTTATATAGTAGAATCAACTATACATTTATTGTTTTAAGTAGCATTACCCATACCATTGATTTACATATTTATACCGAATGGGGAACAAAAATTAACAATAGGGCCATCGATTTTTTAATTCACTCTCCTTCTGAAGCACTGGCTTCTAGTGCCTCTTCCCCATTATTGTTAGGAATAAGCTTGTTTTTAATACAACTATTGGGCTTGCTTTGGCTTTATAGAAAATATGTATCGGCACCATTTGAAACACTTAGTTTTAATTGGCTGTCATTGCTAAGCATTCCTTTAGGAACTTTTTTAATGATACTATGTTTAAGAGGTGGAATGCAATTAGCACCAATTAATCAAAGTGCCGCTTATTTTTCCAATAATACCAGCTATAACCATGCTACAGTAAATACCGATTGGAATTTACTATCCTCTATGCTTCAAAACAAACTCAATAGTAAAAATCCATATCAACTTGTTTCTGATAGTGTTGCTTCATCGGCAATAGCCGAATTATATCCTACTACTCAAAGGCAAAACAGCGAAAATATATTCACAATCAAAAATCCAAATGTGGTATTAGTTATTTTAGAAAGCTTTACCTCCGATGTGCTGGGTTGTTTTGGTGGCGAAGCGAATGTGAGCCCCTACCTCAGTAAACTGGCAAATGAGGGTATTGCATTTGATTCTATTTATGCATCGGGAGATCGCACCGATAAGGGCTTGGTTGCCTTGCTGAGTGGCTTTCCTTCGCAAGCGGTTCGATCTATTATTCACCAACCCGATAAATTTGAAAAATTACCTTCTTTAGCACAATCAATGATGAATAATGGTTATCAACCGTTTTTTATTTATGGTGGCGAATCCGAATTTGCAAATTTTAAATCTTATTTGCTTGCAAGTGGTGTCCATCAAATTATTGATAAAAATAATTTTGAATCCAATCAGATGAATTCTAAATGGGGTGCACACGATGGTTTTTTATTCGAAAAATTAAACAGCGAATTAAAAAATAAACCGCAACCTTTCTTTGCAATAACACTTACCCTAAGTTCACACGAACCATTTGAAATACCTATTGCTTCTAGCTTTAAGGGAAACGACCTACCCCAACTTTTTAGAAAATCGGCAAATTATACCGATCAATGTATTCAGCATTTTATGGAATCTGCAAAAAAAGAAAAGTGGTATAAAAACACCCTATTTGTTTTTGTAGCTGATCATGGGCATCGATTACCAAAAGAATATAGCACTGCATTTGATTTTCGGAAATTTAGGATTCCTTTGATTTTTTCTGGCGAAGTGATTGAACCGAATTACAGAGGTAAAAGGATACACCTACTAGGTTCACAAACAGATTTAGCCGCTACCTTGCTCAGTCAATTAAACATCAATCATGATCAATTTAAATGGTCTAAAGATTTACTGAACCCGCATTCGATTCCTTTTGCTTTTTATAGTTTTGATAATGGCTTTGGATGGGTAAATACGAATCAAACCATTGTACAGGACAACATCAACAACAAAATAGTATTTAATAGTAAGCCCGAAATAAACCCCGAAACTAATTTGAAAAAAGGCAGGGCTTATATGCAGCAGGTATTTAAACAGTACCTAGCCTATTAATCGACAAAGTGTTTGGTATTTTTCATGATGTTTTTTTTCGTCCATGGAATGGTACTGTTTTGGGCTGTTTGACGCTCTTTACAATTCGGAACAGCACAATAAAAACAACATTGAGGCAAACAAGGATCGACGTGAATAAACAATTCTACTTGTGTTGCAGCTTGCTCTTTCATTAATAATTCGATAGAATGTACTTCATCATGCATTTGATTTAAATGCCAATAATGAGGCAATGTTAGATGACAATCGATATGCAGATCGGCACCATATTTTTGTGCACGCAAATTATGCACATCAACCCAAGTATCTTTTCTAGCATCTCCCAAAATTTTTACAATTTGATCTACCACTTTTGGGTCAATTTCGTCCATTAAACCCGCAACGGAATGTCGCAAAAGCTGATAACCATTGTGTAAAATCAAGCCCCCTAATAAAATTGACAAAATACTATCTAATAAAATATAGCCTGTTAGTTTAATAATAATCAAGCCAACTATTAAACCCAAACTGGTATATGCGTCAGACATTAAATGTTTGCCATCGGCTGTTAATACCATTGAATTTAATTTTTTACCTCTTTTTATTAAAAAGGTACCTAATAAATAATTGGCTAAACCCGCTGTTGTGGTAATCCAAATTCCATCTGCTAAATGACTGATGCTATTTGGATGCATAATGGCAACGATGGATTTATAGATAATGGTAATACCAGCAATTAAGATCAAAGAACCTTCAAATCCAACGGCAAAAAATTCTACTTTACCATGTCCATATGGATGATTCATGTCTTTGGGCAAAGACGACAAGTAAATACTATAAAAAGCAAAAGAGCCTGCAATTATATTGATGATATTTTCGAGCGCATCTGTTAAAATAGCATTGGAATGCGTAAGGTAATAGGCATAGAACTTGAGTAGCGTAATAAAAACACCTGCTATTAATACCCAAATAATAGCGTTTAGCCTATCTTTTTTAGCAATCATCCTGCAAATATCTTCATTTTTTAATAAATTTAGGACATGATCCACTTTAAATTAAAGCCTCTGTTAATTTTCATCCTATTTACATTGCTTTTTCATTCAAATGTAAATGCACAAAATTTTAAATTAATGTTAAGTTCAGGCATTAATTTTTCACAAGTAAATGGCGATAACTTAGCTGGTTTTCATAAGCTGGGATTAGTGGCTGGCGCTGGTGTTTCTCGCAATATCAGTAATAATCAACAATGGAGTTTTGAATTTTTATATTCCGAAAAAGGTAGCAAAGATGTTGTAACCTTAGGAGACCCCATTCAAGATTCTATTTTTAAATTCAATTACATAGAAATTCCTTTTTGTTATCATTATCAATTTAAACCCAAATTGAATCTACAATTTGGTGTCTATACTGCAGTAAATATCAAATCTGTTTATAGTGATGGATTAGAGAATTACGATGTTTCGGAGCAAATTTATGCAACAGATTATGGCATTTTAGGAGGTTTAAGTTATGAATTAAGCCCTCAAACTAAAATTCAAACCCGTCTATCTACTTCTGTATTAGACCTTAACAACTCTTTGGAAAGATACTATAATTTAGTGCTTTCGATGGGAATTAGCTATACCCTCTAAAACAATTTTAGTATTTTAGCAGAATCTAAATATAGAAACATGGAGCAATTAGCGGATAGACTTAATCTATTTTCCGAATCACAAACTTTAAAAGTGGCTAAATTAAGCCGCGAATTAAAAGCACAGGGAAAAGATATCATTAGTCTTAGTTTAGGTGAACCCGATTTTCCGACACCAGATCATATTAAAATTGCAGCAAAAAAAGCAATAGACGATAATTTCTCTTACTATACTCCAGTAGTTGGTTACCTCGATTTAAGAGAAGCTATTTGCAGAAAATTTAAAAGAGAAAACAACTTAAATTTTAGCCCCGAACAGATTGTAGTTTCGACCGGTGCAAAACAAAGCATTGCCAATGCAGTGCTTTCTATTGTCAATCCTGGCGATGAAGTAATCATACCTGCCCCTTATTGGGTGTCTTATTCAGAAATGATAAAACTAGCCGAGGGTGTTCCAGT
>CANJWU010000063.1 GCA_947478655.1 Sphingobacteriales bacterium
AAAGTTTTCGAACAAATAGAACAAAAAATGGGCGATTGGCAACCATCTGGTTTTGATCCTTTCGAAAAATATCCCATACCCGCATTTAAGCCAATTGAATATGCAAAGCAGTTTGTGGTAGAATCGCCAAACGCGCAAGTGCCCGTATTTATGCTTACTTACCACGGTCCAGATACCAGAAACGATCTTAAATCGACTTATGCAGCCGATATTTTCTCGACTATTTTACAACAAAAGAATGTAAAGTTGTATAAAGAATTAGTAGAAACCGGTTTGGCATTTCAAGTGCAAGTAGGTTATCAATCGGCTAAATATGTAGGGCCAATTCAAATTTTCATGGTGCCTAATCCACGTAAAATTAAAGAAGCTTACCAAGTATTATGGAATAATATTAATGCATGGGATAGCGATGATTATTTTACCGACGAACAATTACAAACAGCTAAAGATCAAATGGCGGTATCGGAAGCATATAGCATGGAAAAACCTTCGCAATTTATACATGGCGTAACTTTTTGGTGGTGCTCTGCAACCATTGGTTACTATACCAATTACCAAGATAACTTACAAAAAATTACCCGCGAAGACATCAAAAATTATGTAAGAAAATATATTAAAGGTCAACCTTATGTAATGGGAGCAATGGTTCGTACAGGTATGCAAAAAGCATTAAAAATGGATGAATTTTTTGCGAGCACTTTAGCTATGCCCGAATATACTTTAAACTTCAACATCAACGAAACAACTTTAACTGCGGAAGAAAATACCAAAAAATTAACTAGTTTAATTCAATGGTTGAACATTAACCCTAGCGCAAACATAGATGTTTCGGCTACTTGGCACGATGGAGAGAAAAAATCTGCTGGAAATGAGCGTTACGAAGCCATCTTAAAAACTTTAGCAGATGCGGGTATTTCGCCGGCTAGAATTATTGGAACGAACAATAAAAAATTCCAAGTAAAACAAGTGAATGCAAATACAGATGATGAAAAAACAGCTGCTAGAAATATCACCTTTAGCATCGTTAAAAAATAATTTATACATGAAAAAAACAATCAAGTTTTTATTTATTGCTATTGGATTTTTAGTAGTAAATAATGTATCGGCGCAATCAAAGTCGAATACAGAAGAAATAATGGTGAATGGGTTTAAGGTATTATATAAGCCAACCAACAATCAAATAGTAAGTGCGCGTTTATTTATTAAAGGGGGTACTGTAAATTATTCAAAAGAGCTAGAAGGTGTCGAAAACATTGCCTTAGATCTTGCTACAACAGGTGGTTCAGCCTCTTTCTCAAAAGAAGAATTGAACAGAGTGTTAGACAAAATGGGAAGTAGCATAGAAAGTAATGCCGGTTTAGATGCTGCCAATATTTCGATGAGTTGTATTCAAAGAAACTTTAATGGCACTTGGGCAATTTTTGAAAATATCATCAATGCACCATTAATGCCCGAAGAAGAATTTCAAAAAATTAAAGAAGCTGCGATTTCAAATGTAAAACAATCCATTTCGAATCCTGATGCATATTTAACCGAAATGGCCATGACCGATGCATTTGCTAATTTAAATTATGATAAAAAGCCAAATGGTTCGGAAGAAAGTATCAATAAATTAACTTTAGAGCTAGTTAAAAAGCATTACGAAAAAATCATTTCTAAAAAGCAATGTTTTCTAGTAGTAATAGGCAAGATAGACCGTAACGACTTAATCGAAAAGGTTAAAAAAATGACCGAAAAAATGCCGGAGGGTAATTTTGTGGCTCCTAAAACTAAATTATTAAGCATTGCGCAATCAACTATTAAAGTAGAAGATCGCAAATTGGCGACTAATTATATCAGAGGAATCATGAATGCGCCAGCTTATGGAACTACCGAAACCTATGCCATGCAAATAGCATTTGGTATTTTAGCCGATCATTTATTTGATGAAATCAGAACCAAAAGAAGTTTGTCTTATGCACCTTCTGCAAATTATAGTACGAACGTGAATCCTTATTCGAATATTTATGTGAGTACCACAGATCCAAAACAAGCAGTTTCGGTTATGATAGACGAATTAAAGAAATTAAAGAAAGAAGGATTTTCTGAGAAAGAAATTAAAGATCAAAAAAGTGGTTATTTAACTTCTTATTATATGGGTCTAGAAACCAATGCTGCACAAACAATGGGCCTTGGAATGGCCGAAGTGAAAGGGAATTGGAAGAACTTTAACAGCTTTATTGAGAACATCAATAAGGTAAGTCCTAAAGAGGTAAATACGGTATTTAATAAATACATACAAGGCATTAGGTGGTCTTACTTAGGAGATTTAAGTAAGGTTAATTCCGAAATATTCTTACAAAAATTATAACAAAAAAATCCCGATCTAATAAATCGGGATTTTTTTTTATAGTTCGTTTTCTAAAATTAAAGAATCACTTTGTAGTATTGCTGTTGAATCTACTCTGGTAGTATCGTTGCGTTGACGCGGTGTAGGACAATTATAATCCTTGGTTATTTTAACTGTTGGTTTAGGAAAACGACCATAAGTGATGCCCGATTTTGGATCATGGTATAAGCGTTCCATAAACTTTCCATAAATGGGTAAAGCCGTTTTAGAACCTTCGCCATAATCAGAAGTTTTAAAATGTATGCTTCTTTCATCGGCACCCACCCAAACACCAGTTACTAAATCTTTTGTGATACCAATATACCAACCATCCGAGTGATTAGAAGTGGTTCCGGTTTTACCACCAATTTCATTTCCTTTACTCCAAATATCATACTCCCAGAGCGCCTGAGAGGTGCCTCCAGGCTCTTCCATGCCACCTTTGAACATATGTATCATTAACCAAGCTGTTTCTTCAGAAATCACCCTTTCTTGTTTAGGTTTAAATTCGGCTAATAACTTACCATCTTGGTCATTTACTTTGGTTACTAAAATAGGTTCTGTTTTAATACCCGTATTTAAAAACACACCATAGGCACGAATCATTTCATAGAGTGTTACATCATTAGAACCTAATCCAACAGAGGGAACAGATTTTAAAGGACTTTCGATGCCTAATTTTTTTGCATATGCTACCACTTTGTCCCATCCAATGGCTTGGGTTAATTGAGCCGTAACCGAATTACAAGATTTTCCCATGGCCCATCTTAAAGACATTTCTTTACCCGAAAAATTCCAATCCGAATTTTTTGGCGACCAAGATTTTTCTTCACCATCTTCTTTGTAATTAATGGTAATGGCTTTGTCGGTAAATTTATCGCAAGGGGAGTAGCCATTATCGATAGCAGCTAAATAAACAAATGGCTTAAAGGTAGAGCCAGCTTGCCTTTTAGCTTGGTTAATATGATCGTATTTAAAGTATTTATAATTAATACCACCTACCCAAGTTTTAATATGACCAGTAAAAGGATCTAATGTCATTAAGCCAGATTGCAAAATACTTGCATAATAAGCCAGCGAATCATAAGTAGAAAATGTCGTGTCTTTTTCACCCTTCCAAGTGAAAATTTTCATGCGCTTTTTCTCATTTAATTTGGCTTCAATAGAATCTGTTTGTTCGCCATATTTATCTTGCAAAGTATTATAAAGCGGTAATCTTTTGGCCAGCGTATTTAAGAAATTAGGAATTTCCACACCATTCTCATCGCGCCAAGGAGCCTCATTTTGCCAAGTATTTCTAAATCTTTTTTGCAATGTTTTCATCCAATCTTGCATGGCTTCTTCGCCATGCTTTTGCATTCTTGAATCAATAGTGGTGTAAATTTTTAAACCATCGGCATATAAATCAAAACCATTGTCATCGCACCATTTTTCGAGGTAATTGGCTACTGCAGTTCTCAAATAAGAATCTTTTGTTTTATCTTTTTCATCATCTTCCGATAAAGATAATTTAATAGGATGCTTTACTATTTGGTTGAATTTTCGCTCAGAAATAACGCCATCTTTAGCCATTTGGGCTAATACGATATTCCTTCTTTCTAAAGCCTTTGCTTGTTTTGTAATGGGATTATAAGTAGAAGTAGCTTTTAACATACCCACCAACAAAGCCGCTTCTTCGGTATTTAAATCGAGGGGTAATTTGTTGAAATATTTTTTTGCAGCAACTTTTATTCCAAATGAATTATTTCCAAAACTCACTGTATTTAAATACATTTCTAAGATGTCTTTTTTATCGTAGAGGTATTCTAATTTTAAAGCCGTAATCCATTCTTTGGTTTTATATACAATGGTTTTTACACCAGGAATAAATCTGATTAAACCTTGTGAAGTTCTGCTTCGGGTTCTGAAAAGATTCTTTGCTAATTGCTGGGTAATGGTACTGGCGCCTCGTTTATCGCCATTAGCAGTAGACCAAATGCTCGATCCTATTGAATAAAAATCGATTCCATGGTGTTGGTAAAAACGCACATCTTCGGTTGCTACCAATGCTTTAAACACAATAGGAGCAATGCTATCGTAAACTACAGGAATTCTGTTTTCTTTAAAATAACGACCTATTAAAACACTATCCGACGAATAAACTTCGGATGCAATGGCATATGGAGGATTTTTTAATTCATTGATGGTTGGTGAATATCCAAATAACCATAAAAAATTAAGTTCCATAGCAATAAAATAAATTGCCATGACCCGAATGCTTTGGTAAACAATTTTAACCCAGCGCTTATCCATTAATGAATCCAAATTCTTTTAATAATTGTTCAATTTTTTGTGTTGATTCGGGACTATCCCAATTGTTTTCGATTTCGGGAATGGCTAAAACCTTTTTAAATAGGGCATCTTGCTTAAATCCCATGGCCAATGCATCTTTGTAGGGTGCAGTACCAAAACTTACCAAAGCATATTTAGAAATATAATTTTCGGGATATAGTTTGCTAATTTTTTGCTCTATTTTTTTACGCAATAAAAATTTTTGATCGGCTACTTTATCGCGCATTTCAATAAAGTTTTCTAAAGCCATATCTGCAATGGCATCTGCATTTGGTTTTCTACTTATCTGAAATTCGGATAAAATGGTTTTCCAATCTCCAGGGTATTGATCCATTAATTTGCCTAATTCGAAACAGTCTTCGAAACCTGCATTCATGCCTTGTCCAAAGAATGGAACGATGGCATGAGAGGCATCGCCTAATAAGCCTAATTTATCTTCATAAGACCATGGATAGGACCTTACAGTCACTAATGAACCATTTGGATTAGCCATATATTCGTCCACAATTTCAGGCGAAATAGCATATACATCTGCAAAATCTTTACTTAAAAATGCTTGTACTTGATCTCTTGTTTTTAAGGAATTAAAAGAAACATCTCCTTCAAAAGGAAAAAATAAAGTACAAGTAAAAGTGCCGTCCAAATTAGGAAGTGCAATGAGCATGTAATTATTTCGAGGCCAAATATGTAAAGCTTCTTTTTCTAATAAATAAGTTCCATTGGGTCCAGCTGGAATAGTTAATTCTTTATAGCCTTGATCTAAATAGCTCTGACTATATTCAAATCTTTCTGATTTGGTCTGTAATGCAAGCCTAGCTGCAGAAAATGCACCATCTGCCGATAATATTAAATCCGATTGAACCGAAGATTTCTCTTTAGTTTGTTGGTCTTCAAAATGACAAATACCATTTTTAATATCTACATCAATGCAATTTTTTTCAAAAGTGATATGAATATTTGGATCAGCATCTGCCAGCTCCATTAGTTTTTTATTTAATCCACCTCTGGATACAGAATAAATAGCTTCGCCTTCTTTACCATAAGGTTGATATTGTACTTCGCCATTGGCTTGGTGTAATACACGACCATACATTGGAATACCTACTTTTCTAATTTCGTCTGCTAAGCCAATAGCTGCTAAACCATTGAATCCTCTATGACTCAAGGCAAGGTTAATAGAGCGACCACCTACATATCCTGCTTTTCGCATGTCTGCTCTTTTTTCGAATATGGACACTTGATAACCTCTTTTTGCTAAATACATAGAAAGCAAAGAGCCAACTAATCCGGCTCCAATTAAGGTTATTTTTTTATCTGTTGACATAAAATATTAAATTAAATAATTTGACCAAATTGATAAACTTCTTCAAACGAATTATAGAGCGGCACAGGAGCAAAGCGTAATACTTCGGGTTCTCTCCAATCGCCTATGATTCCTTGTGCTACCAAGTTGTCGAAACTTTCTCTTCCGCCTTCTTTACAGATCATTGAGAGTTGTGCGCCTCTTTCGTTTGCTTGAAGCGGTGTAATGATTTGGTATTTGTCGTAACCTAAAGATTTATTTTTTTCTTCAATTACATATTGCATAAAGCTAGTAAGTGCTATGCTTTTTTTTCTTAAGTTTTCGATGCCTGCTTCATCAAATAAATCGAGTGCAGCACGGTGTGCGGCCATTTGTAAAACAGGCACATTACTTAATTGCCAGCCTTCGGCACCAGGCTCGGGTATAAAGCCTTTTTTCATTAGAAAACGGGTACTTTCTTGATATCCCCACCAACCAGCAAAACGAGGGGTTTCGGGGTTATTGCCATGTTTTTCGTGAATGTAAATACCTGCAATTCCACCTGGGCTCGAATTCAAATATTTATAAGAACACCATGCGGCAAAATCTACTTTCCAATCGTGTAATTGTAAAGGAATATTACCACAAGTATGCGCTAAATCAAAACCACATAATGCACCTGCTGCATGAGCTGCTTCGGTAATTTCGGCTAATGGAAAAAATTGACCAGAGTAATAATTTACACCACCCATCATCACCAATGCCAATGAATCTGCATGTGCTGCAATGGTAGCTAAAATATCTTCTTTTCTTAAAGTGTATTCTCCTTCGCGTGGTACTAATTCTATTATGGCATCTTCGGGATTAAATCC
>CANJWU010000064.1 GCA_947478655.1 Sphingobacteriales bacterium
ATTCGACGCAGCTCAGCAAAAGCAATTGCTTTCTTTGGCTAGCAAAATGGCTGCTCGAAAAATGAAAGCCGAACCAGAATACCTGGATTGGATGTTGACCTACAATGATATTGCGCTAAGCGAATACAAACCTGCATTTGCGAAGACAAGTGAAATTCTAAATGCATTAATACCTCAAAAAAATAAAAATGCAAGTCGTTTTTTAAATTTTACAGCAGATTTTTTTAAAGGCCAAATGTTGCACAAATCTAAAAGTGTACAATGGTTTTTTAATAGCACAAACTATGAAATGGTTTTTGATTCGATTCCTAAAATTAAAACCATTGGAAAAATTAATTTAATCACTACTTCTAGAGGAGATCGTTCGGTTATTTACCAAACAGAAGGTGTTTATTATCCTTTAAGCAAAACCTGGAAAGCAGGCGCAGGCTTGGTAAATTGGACCAGAGGTGGATTAGATTCTTTGGTGGTTTATGCCACATTAAAAAATTATACCATTGATTGTACCAAGGCCGATTTTACTGCCGATTCGGTTTCTTTTTTTCACAAACAATTATTTAAAGATCCTTTGATTGGCCGATTCGAAGATCGTTTAAGTACCAATAACTCGCCAGAAAATGCCACATATCCAAAGTTTACGGCATACGAAAGAAATTACGATATCAAAGATTTTTTTAAAAATGTAGATTATCATGGTGGCTTTAGTATGGCTGGTAGTAAGCTTTACGGCATTGGCACCGACGATCAAAAAGCATCTATCGCTATTTTTGTAAATAATAAAGTGGCGCTGAAAACTTTTTCGAATGCCTTTATTTTACAAAAAGAAGAAATTATTGCCTTGCCTGCCGAGGTGGCCATTTACCTAGCCGAAGATTCTATTTATCATCCTGGTATCGAATTTAGATTCAATGCAAAGCAAAGACAAGTGGTATTGTTGCGTAAAAAAGAGGGTATTGCTGCAGCCTCATTTTTCGATTCTTACCATCAAATGACCTTTGAAGTAGAGCGCATGCAGTGGGATATAGACAAAACGGAGATAGAGATGGGGATGATTAAAGGAAACTTTCAGCAAGAGTCTTATTTCGAGTCGAAGAATTTTTATAAGCTTGCCAATTTTAGAAAAGTTTCGGGTATTGCAGAAGTAAATCCTTTAACAATTTTAAAAAGAATTGCTACGCAACAACAAACCAATGAAATTAGTATTGCCAGTTATGCTGCTGCCGTAAAATTAAAAGAGCAAGATGTAATTGGTTTGCTACGATCATTGCTAGCAGAAGGTTATATAGGTTTGAACGAAAATAGAGGTTGGATTTATGTGAAAGAAAAAACCTTCAATTATATAAAAAATGAAGCCGGTAAATTGGATTATGATGTGATTCGCTTTGCCTCTTTGTCGGATCAAAGTATCAATGCAAGGTTAAATTTACTCAACAAAGATTTAGATATAGTAGGGGTGTCGCAAATATTTTTAAGCGATTCGCAAAGTGTAAATATTCGTCCAGCTGCAGGTGTTTTAAAGGTGAAAGCCAATAGAGACATGGAGTTTAGCGGAAAGGTACATGCCGGAACGCTCGATTTTTATGGCACCAATTTTACTTTTAATTACAATCGCTTTACCATCGATATGCCAAAAGTTGATTCGATGAAAATTAAAGTCTTAGGTAAAGAAAATTTTAATGGACAAAAAGAATTAATTAGTTTAAAAACCGTATTGAGAGATATCGATGGTGTGTTATATATCGATGATATGGACAATAAATCTGGCCTAAAAAAATATTCTCAATATCCTTTGTTTCAAGCAAACAGTGTTTCTTACGTGTATTACGATTACCCATATGTTCAAAAGGGCGTATATAGGCGAGCCGATTTTTATTTTAAAATTAATCCTTTCATGATTGACAGCTTGGACGACATAAGTTCGACGGCTGGTTTAACCTTCCCTGGAAATTTTCACTCAGGAGGTATATTTCCCGACTTTGACGAGACTTTAACCTATCAACCCGATACTTCGCTGGGTTTTGTTACCTATGCGCCTCAAGGCGGTTATCCTTTGTATAAAGGCAAAGGTACTTACGAGAATCAAATTCGTTTAAGTGATAAAGGCTTATATGGTAAAGGTAAAATAGATTATTTAGCTTCAGTTACTATTTCGGATCAATTTTTGTTTTTATTGGATTCGATGAATGCAGCCATTGATCGATTTGATTTAAAAAGAAAAGCAACGCATCCATTGGCTAAATCCATTCAATCTTATATGCATTGGGAACCTTACGAAGACAGTATGTTTGTGAAAAGTTTAGCTTTTCCAACAGATTTGTATGTGGGTAAAAATAATTTTAATGGAACGATTTGTTATACGCCTTCGGCCCTGAATGGAAATGGTTGGTCGAATATTAAAGGCGCTGCTATTTTTTCTCGCGATTTTGTATTTAATCCAGATGATTTTACAGCGGCACAAAGTATTGCCAAAATTAATGCAATAGATACCACCAAGCTGGCATTAGAAGCCGGTAACGTACAGTCAAAAATTGATTTTATTGCAAAACAAGGTAGCTTTAAAACCAATGAGCGTAATGGTTTGGTGAAGTTCCCTGCTAATAATTACGCAACCACTTTACCCGAGTTTGTTTGGTATTTCGATTTACAACAAATTACTTTTGCTAAAGGCAATACACCAGCAGATGCCTATTCATTTATTTCTACGCATCCATTACAAGATTCTTTACATTTCGAAGTAGATCATGCTTTATATAATTTACGATCGGTTGATTTAAAAATTGATGGCGCTGAAAAAATTAGGGTGGCGGATGCCGAAATTAGACCACACGATGCGCATGTAGAAATATTTGGTGATGCAATTATTAGGCGATTAGATTCTGCTGTAATTATAGCAAACGTAGAAACCAAATACCACGAATTATTTGATGCCAAAGTGGATATATATGCCAGAAGGAAATACAATGCCAATGCCTATTATGCTTATAAAACAAAGAAAGATACACTTGGGCAAATAATTCATTTCAACGAAATTAAAGTAGATTCTGGTTTTGCCACTTTAGGTAAGGGACAAATTGCAGATAGCATGCAATTTTTATTGAATGCGAAATTAAAATATAAAGGCGATGTGTATTTACGCGCTGCAAATCCATACCTAGCTTACGATGGCTTTGTAAAAGTAAATACAAAAAGTACGGTCATTCAATCGCAATATTTTAGGTATAAAGGATTCATTAATCCAGATACGGTTCAACTAGCCATCAACGATCCGCGTGATGAGAATAAAAATAAAATTGCATCTGGGGTGCATATCGGCATTACAAATTACGAATCTTACGGTACTTTCTTGAGTAAGAAAATTGAGCCAAACGATGTGGATGTGCTCAATGTAGAAGGCAGTTTGATATACGACGAAGAGCAAAAGTTATTTAAAATTGCACAAGCCGATAAGCTCTACGATTCGGTATTAAAAGGAGCATATTATACTTTTGATGAGGAAAACGAAACCGTTTTTGCAGAAGGTCCAATTAATTTAGGAGTAGATTTTGGATCTAAATTAAAAATAGTGAGTGCCGGAAATGTGAGCAGTAAAGTTACTGAGAATTTATCTACGGTAGATTTAGTGATTGCATTAGATTTTGAGTTTCTAAAAGAGGCGACCCTATTGATGCATAAAGACATCGATTTAAATGGCTATGAAGCTGATCAAGACCGTAAAGATAGACCCGCTTTTGATAAGGCCATCGCAGAACTTTTACCAGATAAAGAAAGCAATAAATTTTTAAATGCTTTACATCAAGGTGGCCCTTATAATTTGCCTAAGTTATTTAATAGCGGATTGGTTATTTCTGATGCACAAATGGCATGGGATCAAACGCGCAGGTCGTGGCGCTCAACTACTGATAAAATAGGCATCATGAGTAGTTATGATAAATCGATTAATAAAACATTCAAAGGCTATGTGGAAATTGTGAGAAAGAGAAGTGGAAATGTGCTGAATGTTTATTTTGAAATAACACCAGATGTATGGTATTTCTATACTTTCCGTCAAGGTCAAATGGAAGCTATTTCTTCGAATGCCGATTTCAATAAAATATTAACAGAAAAAACCAAAGGAGATTCACCTTTTAGTATTTCTGCAATGAAAAGAAAGTTAGATTTTGTAAGGTCTTTTTAAATTAAATAAATGAAAATACATTTTATTGCTATTGGCGGAAGTGCCATGCATAATTTAGCCATTGCGCTGCATAAAAAAGGATATCAAGTAACTGGTTCCGACGATGAAATTGTAGAACCATCTAAATCGCGTTTAGCATCTTATCAATTATTGCCCGCAAAAGAAGGTTGGAACGAAGCGGCCATTACGCCCGATTTACATGCGGTAATTTTAGGAATGCATGCCCGAGCAGACAACCCAGAGCTATTGAAAGCAAAGGAATTGGGTTTGCCAATATTTTCTTACCCCGAATATTTATACGAACAATCGAAAGATAAAAAACGCGTAGTCATAGGAGGTAGCCATGGAAAAACTTCTATTACCGCCATGATTTTGCATGTACTTCAAGCCAATCATTTTCCAATAGATTATATGGTTGGTGCGCAATTGCGTGGTTTCGATACCATGGTTAAAATTACCGACGATGCGAAAACAATTATTTTAGAAGGAGATGAATATTTATCATCACCCATAGATCGCAGACCAAAGTTTCATTTATACAAAGGTCATGTTGCGGTGCTCAGTGGCATTGCCTGGGATCACATCAATGTCTTCCCAACCTTCGAAATTTATTTGCAACAATTTGCACAATTCATAGATACTTTGGAGCCCAATGCAGTCTTAATTTATTCGGCAAAGGATGCGGTATTATCCAATTTAGTGATCCAACATCCCAGAACAGACATCCGCAAAATTCCATATTTAGCGCATGATGCTAGCACCACAGAAGGCATCACCTATTTAACAACAGCTACAGGGGCAGTGCCTTTGCGAATTTTTGGAGATCATAATTTACAAAATATTAACGCTGCTAAATTGGTGTGTATGGAATTGGGTTTAGCCGAATCCGATTTCTACCAACATATGCAAACTTTTAATGGTGCCTCTAAACGATTAGAACTCATTGCAAAAAATAAATCGTGTAATGCCTATAAAGATTTTGCACATTCTCCTTCTAAATTAATGGCAACAACGGCCGCTGTTAAAAATCAATTTGAAAACAGAAAATTAATTGCTTGTATGGAGTTGCATACCTTTAGTAGTTTAACCGCGGAGTTTTTAAAAGAATACCATGGTTGCATGAATACCGCAGACGAAGCGATTGTATATTTCAATCCACATACCATTGCACATAAAAAATTAGCACCCATTAGCATCGAACAAGTAACCGCTGCTTTTGCGCGCGAAGATTTAATGGTCTTTACCGAATCGGATAAATTGCAAGCTTATTTGAAGTCAAAACGATGGGAAAACTGCAATTTACTTTTAATGAGCTCGGGTAATTTTGATGGCATACACATGGAAAGTTTTGCTGAAGAATTGCTATCCGAATAACTTTTAAGCTTAAATCGCTACAAAAGCGCGATTTTAAAGATTTTATACTTTGCGTAAACTCTTGATTTACTGAAGATAATAAGCGTATTGTGGATATCTTGATAAATCAGAAAAACTTCTTCACATACACATTTTGCAATTTTTATAAATTTATATTTGCATTTAAAGCAAAATAATGGCTAATAAATTAAAATCACCATTACCAACAGAGATACAGGAGCAAGAATCGGAACCCGTTTCGATCGCAAATTCTGCGCCTAAAAAATCGGAGAAGGTAAATGCGGCAAAAGCAAAGCAAACAGAAAAGTCTTTTTCTTTTTTAGATTTCTTTACCGACGGACGCGCTGTTAAAATATCGGGTTTACTTTTATTACTATGTTCACTTTATTTCTTTGTTGCTTTCTGTGCTTTTTTATTAACCTGGCAAGATGACCAAAGTGTGGTTGCCAATGCAGGCCTTAATATTCTTTTTGATGCCCAAAACAATAAAGTAGAAAATTGGCTTGGCATAACAGGTGCATTAATTTCGCATATTTTTATTCACAGATGGTTTGGCATCGCTTCTTTTATATTTGTATTTACTTTTTTTCTATTAGGCTTTAGAATTTTATTTAAAGTTGCTTTATTAAATATTTCTAAAAGTATCGCCTATTCCTTATTCCTATTGGTTTTCATCTCTGCCACTATTGGTTTCATCATTAGTTTTATTCAAACAGATTATTACTTTTTGGCCGGTGGTTATGGCATTTCCATCAATGCTTTTTTAAATGCCATATTAGGTAAAATTGGAACGGCAGGTTTATTGATATTTGCTGGAATAAGTTGTTTAGTCATCGCTTATAATTTTGAATTTAAATCGCCTATCAAAAAGCTTGAAAAGAAAATTATTGATACACTTGATGAAGAAGCCCTATTGCCTGTAGAAGCCAATCGTAAAGCGGAATTAATTAAGCCAGAATTTGAAGCAAAACCTACCTCGGTGGAGTTTCCAATTTTAAATAAACCATTGAACGAAGCACAAATGCCGGTTTTAAAACAGGCAGAAGATAGCATGGAGCTAATGAGCGAAATGGATTCTGAACCCGAAACCGAATCTGCAGAAGAGGCATTCGAAACGGTTTCGTACAAAAAACCAAACCCAATTGAAGCGGAAGAAGTTCCTTTAGAAATGGCTATTGTAGCACCCGAAGCTACTCCAGAAATTGGAAGCCCGACCGATACCGATTTATTAGCGGCAAACTTGGTAAAAGAATTAGGCGAGTACGATCCAACCCTCGA
>CANJWU010000065.1 GCA_947478655.1 Sphingobacteriales bacterium
ACTAAAAAATTATTTCCATTTCTAATGTTCTGGTTAAAGCCTCTTAAATTTGTGGCCAAAGCTTGGTATTTATAATCTCTCGTTTTATCAATTTGAATACCATTGTTAAACTTAGGTGAAAACCAACTATCTACGCCACCTAAATAGTACATGACTTTTTGTGATGCAATAGAACTAGAACCTGCTAGTCTACCTGCAAAAATTATTTGGCGAGTTAGTTTTTGATAATGTCTAAAATCAAAACCAATGTTGACCATTTTATTTTTCGTATCATCTATGTCTAAAAACTCTTCGATGTAAAGCTTGTATCTACTGCCATTGTAGAGGTTTAAGCCTTTGTTAATCGTATTGTCATAAACATATTCTACTCGAAAACCAATATTGTTGCTATTGTAATTTGGCAGGTTCAAACTAAAACTATCTGTCGCTAAAGTAATTCTTTCATCTCTTCTATAAAAAAAAGAAGTTTTAATCGCACTTTGTTCGTTAAATGGATATTTTAAAATACTTTTAAATTCATAGCTATTGGTTCTATTCGCACCAACACCTTGGTAATCGTCTCCACCTTGTTTGTAAAAAATAAATTGTTTGTCAATTCTTTTTTTCAAATTTTCATAACTCAAAAAATATTCGGGAATGGTTAGGTTTCCAGATAACCTAAAGCCGCCAATAAAACGATAATCTTCTAATAAATCAGCAGCGCCCACTTTTATCAATGCATTGATGGCAGCGTTAATGTAAATGGGTCCAACACCTGTAAATTGTTGGTAGCTATTGGTGATTAAGCTATTATCAACTTGACTCACAATATAACTGGTCGAAAAACTTGGCAAATATGGAATGGGTGCCGATTTTGAAAAGTAATCGTCGAGGCTTTTTTCTTTATTCGTTTTCTTTTTTTTCTTTTCTGATAAATAAATAATTTGATTCCCACTTGCCGTTTGAATATTTATCGGAATTGTTTTTTCACTTTTTATTCTCGGAAAGGTTGTTTGAAAAAAGTAATCGTTAGAGATTGGAATATTAACTTGCCCTGTATCTTTTATAGCCGCTAAAGAATCTTCTATTCTGCTGTTTTTAATAGAATCCAATAATGCAATTGCCGCTAATTTTTTTTGATTGTTAAATTTGAGCAGCATTTTTTCCAATTGCGTTTTTTTCTTCATCGAAAAATTGGTCCAAAGGCTAGTGTCGGTATTTCCTTCTGGAGCAATCAATCCAAATTTTAAATTATTATTCGACAACATGTCGGTGATGATTCTACTTTTTTTACTGATATCGTGTTTGTCAATATTTCTATTATAATTACTATGCTGTATTGTACTAAAGGAGTCTTTGTACACTACTATAGTGGTATCGTAATAAAATATGGTGGTATCGTATTGATAAGCAATAGCCGAGTCGAGCGAGAGAATTTTTCTATTGACAACACCACTTTGATCTGTTAAATAAGCAATTTTATCTTTAGCATATTCAATCGGCTTCGTTTCATTATCAAAAGGGGTATTGATTATTCTTTTACATTCATTCGATGTTTTGGTTAAATCAAAAAGAAATAAATCATAATTATTAATTATTGGAAAGTTTTTAAAAACTTCTTTCGCTAATGTATCCGCAATTCTATTAGAACTAAAAACAATTTTATTAGCACGGTCATAAAATCTCGGATTTAAATCGTCGAACCAGTCGTCGGTAATTTGTTCATCTCTTCTCGAAATAATGTCAAATAAGTAAAGATCGGATTGACCATTTTTTACTGCAGACAAAACCCATTTTCTACCATCTGCCGAATAATCTAAATCAAGTATTTTTTCATACTTGTACATTTTAATTAAATAATCATCTTTTTTGTTTGCCAGGTTGAGCACTTTAATTTGTGGCATACTTTTTTGTTCGTGGCTAATGGCTAGCAACAAACTACTGGGGTGCCAGGTAATGGTAACATCTTCATTATCAGAAACAAAAGAGCTGCTTTTAACCCCTGATTTGTAAACCTTTTTGGTTTTTTGGGTATTTAAATCCAGTACATAAACTTTTATTTTACCTCTTTTATTAATGACGTAAGCCAGTTTCTTCCCATCTGGGCTGTATTTAAATGTTTTATAGTCTAGTGTAGCATTTCTTTTTTTACCTAAATGCACAAACTGTTTTAGCTTTGTCTCTTCCGATATTGCATTACTGGAATTCAGATATTGTTTCTTATAAAAGTTGAGCCATGCTTCGCCAAGCTCTTTAAAATCTAAACCCACAATATAAATAAAACCGTTTTCGGCATTTCTATTTACACGGGTCATGTATATAATATTGGATATAGAAGAAGAACCAAAATTATCTACAATATATTTCCAAATAGAATGTCCAGCAGTTTTTGCATCTGTACTGGCCATTCGATTAAACTTTTTATATCGCCCATTTAAAATACCATCTTTTAGCGAATTGTCTAAATCTACATTCCAAGGTTCCGCTATATATGATTTTAAACCAGGCACAAACCAGTCTGGGAGTGTTAATAGGGTTGAGTTTGAAAGCTTTTCTTGTAAATTACCGCCGTATAATAATTCATTAATTAACACTTCGGCAATACCAGCTCTAATCTGATTATATAAGTGTTCGGTATTGCCGTCAAAATAAATAAATAATTTATTGCCAACAATTGGCGTAATGCCTCCAATGTTTTGTTGTTGATCGGTAATTAATCCTAAATTAGTTTGTACTAGATCGCTTAATTTATTATAAGCTAAAATTTCTATTCGACCGGCTAATTTATAATCTAAGGTATTTTCAATCTCTTTTAAATTTTGTTCGGCTATTCTACCAACCATAGCGCCTAATTCTTTTCCTTCTTTATAATAATAAGTATCGAAATGTGGAGAATGATAATAGAACCATTGAAACTCTTTGAATTGAACCCTGTTTTTTCCAAATTCGGTTTGCGAGCCCTGAGCCTGACCATAGCAAAGCCCTATTAGGTTAAAGCCTAATACCATTAAGGTTAATATACAACGAACAATAGGGTTCATGGCTTAAATGCAGGATATTCGAATTTAGTTATTTATTTACAGCTATCGAATAAAATATCTTATTTTTAACCTATAAATTCGGATTATGTTAACCATTAAAGCTTTTACTTTTAATGCATTTCAAGAAAACACTTATGTGATTTATAATGAGCATGCAACAGCAATTATTATTGACCCAGGCTGTTATGAAGTGTCGGAGCAACAAGTGCTACTCGATTTTATTCAAACAAATAAGTTAGAAGTTAAACGAATGCTATTTACACATGCACACATAGATCATGTATTGGGTGCAGCATTCATAGAAAAAACATTTGGTTTAAAAATGGAAATGCACGAGTTGGAATTGAGCGTATGGCGCGCAATTCCTAGTTATGCAAGCAATTACGGATTTGTTTATCAAGCAGCAGAGGAACCGGATTCTTTTTTATCAATTCAAGATACCATTCAATTAGGAACAGATATTTTAACAATTATTTTTACACCAGGACATTCACCTGGCAGTATTTCCTTTTATTGTGAAGCGCAACAATTCATTATTGCTGGAGATGTATTATTTTTTAAAAGTATTGGCAGAACAGATTTAGCAGGTGGAAATTACGACACCTTAATTCAATCTATAAAAACAAATTTATTTACGTTGCCGGCAGATACAAAAGTTTATGCAGGGCATGGAATTACCACTAGCATAGGACAAGAGCGCACACATAATCCATTTTTACAATAAAATGCGAACCGAATTTTTCATCGCTAAGCGATATTTATTTGCAAAAAAATCGACCAATGCCATTACCTGGATATCATGGATCTCTGTAATAGGCGTAACCATTGGTACTGCCGCTTTATTTCTTATTCTTAGTGTATTTAATGGTTTTGAAGAACTGAATTTAATTTATGCTAAAAAGTTAAGTCCAGATTTGAAAATTATTCCGAGCCTTGGCACAAAATTTAATAAGAGCAGTATAGATACCAATTTATTTATATCTCCTTCCATCAATTATTATGTAAATGTGTTGGAAGATAATGTTTTATTGAAATATAATAATTCACAATATTTTGCAACGCTCCGAGGGGTTAGCGAGCAATATTTACAGTCTAAAGAAATTGATTCTGTTTTAAGAGCAGGTACTTTTACTTTACATGAAAACGGACAAGCCTATGCCGTTATAGGTAAAGGAATAGAAAATGCATTGGGTATAGATATTACACAACCTATTGAACAAATTGTAGTACTAGCGCCAAAGCAAAATTCTCGTTTAAATACGCTAGATCCAGCTAGTTCTTTGAATTCTGCGGCTATATATGCAAGTGGCATTTTTGCTGTTCAACAAGAAATGGATGAGCGTGTAATGTTTGTCCCTATTGATTTTGCGGAGAGTTTATTTGCACAACAAAACAAATTAAGCAGTGTCGACATCTATTTAAATGATGGGGAAGATATGTTAGCCTATCAAAAAATAATAGCCGCAAAGTTGCCTGCAAAATTTATGGTGAAAAACAGATTTCAATTAAACGAATCGCTCTATAAAGTTTTAAATACAGAAAGATGGGCAGTTTATTTAGTCTTAACTTTTATCTTAATTATTGCTATTTGTAATATTATAGGTTCGGTGACCATGTTAATTATTGATAAGAAAAAAGACATTGCAGTTTTAAGAACCTTAGGCGCAACTAAAAATCAGATTCAAAAAATCTATTTTTATGAAGGCATGATGATTTCACTATTAGGTACTTTCATCGGATTATTTATTGGTGCTGGTTTTGCTATTTTACAAGCTAAATTTAAATTAATTAGTATTTATTCTTCTACTGGGGAGTATTTACAGGCTTATCCTGTAAAGTTGATATACACCGACTTTTTATTGGTTTTTGCTACGGTATTTATCATTGCATTTATTGCTAATTGGTTCAGTGCGAAACAAAGCAGTAATGCAAGTAACGATATTAGGTGGGCAATTGCAGCTAATTAAATACGGCTAAGTAATTCAATAAGGCTGCTATGTAAATTTTTTAGTGCCAAAGGAATATCCCAATTTTCTTTATTTCTTTTTTCTACATAATTAGAGATGCTTCTAATTTGCAGGCATGGAATTTTTTCGTTCATACAACAAAAGAAAAAAGCAGCGCCTTCCATACTTTCTGTTTGTGGATTATATAGATTTTGTGTTTGTAAAATACTACTTAATTTTCCATGTGTTTTATTTACGGTAATTGCCCTAACCTTTTGCATATGGGCTATTTGATCGCTGATGATATTTTGCTCTGGCACTAATTCTCCCCAAAGAAATGGAAATTCTTTAGGTGTTTGCAAACCCAGTTGTATCAATGATAAAAAAGAGTTGTCGTCTTCTGCGCCCATTTCGGCGAATAAATCTGATGTAATATGCAATACCTCACCAATAGTTAATTTTCTATCGAATGCTCCAGCAATTCCAATATTAATGGCTAAATCAAAAGTATTTCTACTGAGCATTTTGGTTAAATGATAGGTGGTGTTAACCATACCCACGCCAGCAATTAAAAAGGTAATTTCATGTAATTTGTTTAAATCAACCGAAACCAAATTTTTAATTGGCTCGATTTCCATTTCGGTAGCCGCAACAATTAATATTTTCATACACGAAATTAGCAAATAGCAGGAAATTTATTCAACAATTAGCAGATAAGCTCCTGCTTTATTTATATTTGTAATTCATATAGCTAAAACATGGTTTTTATTACAAGAAGAGAGCGTTTTAACGCGGCACATAAGTTATTTAGAGAAGATTGGACACAAGAACAAAACACCGCAATTTTTGGTAAATGTGCTAATCCAAACTGGCATGGACATAATTATGAATTATTTGTTACTGTAAAAGGGGAAATTAATCCTGCTACTGGTTTTGTGGTTGATTTAAAAGACCTACGTGACATTATAAATAAAGAAGTAATTGATAAAATCGATCATAGCAATATTAATTTAGATGTTGATTTTATGAAAGGTAAATTGGCTTCTACAGAAGTATTAGCAGTCGAAATTTGGAATCAACTTTTGCCACATATAGAAAAAGACGGTGTAAAATTACACGGCATTAAATTATACGAAACCGAAAATAATTTTGTAGAATATTTTGGATAATTTTAGGATGGAAGAATCAAAAAATAAAAAAGGGTACCAAAAAATTGACCAATACAATCAAGAAAGCATAGATCAATTAGCCAAAAGTTATACTTCGTTGCTTAGTACAATTGGAGAAGATATTTCGAGAGAAGGAATCCTTAAAACACCTACTCGTGCTGCAAAAGCAATGCAATTTTTAACCCATGGCTATGATTTAAATCCAGCAGAAATTTTAAAGTCTGCCATGTTTAAAGATGATTATTCTCAAATGGTCATTGTAAAAGACATCGAAATTTATTCTTTGTGCGAACATCATTTATTACCATTTTTTGGCAAGGCGCACATTGCCTATATTCCCAACGGACATATTGTAGGATTAAGTAAAATTCCTAGAGTGGCCGATGCCTTTGCCAGAAGATTACAAGTACAAGAAAGATTAACAACAGAAATTCTGAATTGCATTCAAGAAACCTTAAACCCATTAGGTGTTGCGGTAGTGATAGAATGTAAACACTTATGCATGAGTATGCGTGGTATACAAAAACAAAATTCGGTAACCACTACATCTGCATTTACAGGTGCTTTCGAAAACGATATAACCCGTGCAGAATTTATTCGCTTAATAGGC
>CANJWU010000066.1 GCA_947478655.1 Sphingobacteriales bacterium
TCTATTCTAAGCTTGCAAAAATACATTTTTAGCCGATACTATCAATATCTGTTTAAAAGATGGGCTTAATTTAAATATATTTGTGCACCAGAATGGGTTTTTAATGTATCTAAATCAACTTTCACTATTAAATTTTAAAAATTACCAAGAAGCCAATTTGCACTTTTTGCCAGGTGTAAACTGTTTTGTGGGCAATAATGGAGCGGGTAAAACCAATATTTTAGATGCCATTCATTATTTATGCCTTTGTAAAAGTTATTTTAACCCAATCGATTCACAGCAAATTTTACACGAGGAAGGGTTTTTTCTGGTTCAAGGCGAGTTTAATCGAACAGACATCATCGAGCCCGTTTATTGTGGTGTAAAACGCAATCATAAAAAAGTATTCAAGCGTAATAATAAAGAATACCAGCGATTAGCCGATCATATTGGCATTTATCCATTAGTCATGATTTCTCCTCAAGATCAGTATCTGATTTCTGAAGGAAGCGAAGAACGACGCAAATTCTTAGACAATGCCATTTCGCAAACCGATAGCATTTACCTCGACGATTTAATTGCCTATCATAAAGTTATTGCCCAAAGAAATGCTTTATTAAAGCAGTTTCAAGAGCGCAATAAAGTTGATGCCGAAATGATCGAGATTTACGATGAGCAAATGTTAACACTAGGTGCCAAAATTTTTGATAAAAGATTGGCTTTTATGGAAGCGTTTATTCCTTTGTTCAATGAAATTTACCAGACCATTAGCGAAGGGGCAGAGGCGGTAACTTTTGTATATGAGTCGCATTTAAAGCAATCTGATTTTGCTGTTATTTTGAAAAAAAGTTTAACAAAAGATATAATAACGGCTAGGACGAATTATGGCATACACAAAGATGACCTGCAATTTAATTTAGGCGATTTGCCTTTAAAAAAATATGCTTCGCAAGGGCAGCAAAAATCTTATGTGATTGCCTTAAAATTAGCCCATTATTCATTTCTTCAATTAAAAAAAGGCTATAAGCCTATTTTAATGTTAGATGATATATTTGATAAATTAGATGAACAGCGTATTCGTAAATTATTAGCCATGGTTGGCGAAGATTCTTTTGGGCAATTGTTTATCACCGATACCGACCAAAATCGGGTGGCAAAAATATTTAAAGACTTACAGATAGATTGTCGTATATTCGAAGTAAGCAAAGGCCTTGTAGTCGATACTAAAAATAATTAAAGATGTTATTTAGGAAAAGTAATGAGTTAACCATGAAAGCTGCCATAGAGCAGTTATTGGAGACCTATAAACTTTCCGATCAGTTTATTGTAGAAAAAATAAAAATCAATTGGCCCGAACTAGTGGGAAAAGTGATTGCCAATCGAACCGATGAAATTAATATTCGCCAGCAAAAATTATATTTAAAAGTAAGTTCGGCTAGTTTGCGTCAAGAATTAATTATGATGAAATCTACCTTAATCGAAAATATAAATACCTACGCAGGGAAAAAACTGATCAACGAAATTGTATTGTTGTAAATTCAGTTTAGCATAAATAAAAAAAGGTTGGTAACATTTGTTGCCAACCTTTTTTTATTTGATCAATGCAATTAGTTTCTTTCGAATGCGCTGAAGAAAAAGTTTCCTTCTATCATCGCATTTTCGTCCGAATCAGATCCGTGAACCGCATTAGCATCTATAGATTTTGCGTATAAATTTCTGATCGTACCTGCATCTGCTTTTTGAGGATCTGTCGCACCAATTACGGTACGGAAATCTGCAACAGCATTGTCTTTTTCTAAAATCGCAGCTACAATTGGTCCTGAAGACATAAACGCAACTAAATCTTTGTAAAATGGACGTTCAGCGTGAACTTCATAGAATTTTCCAGCCATTTCGGGGCTCAATGAAGTGTATTTTAAGGCAATTACCTTAAATCCTGCTTTAATAATGTGGTCAATAATGGCGCCCATGTGCCCATTTGCAATGGCATCAGGCTTAATCATGGTAAAAGTTCTGTTTGTGGTCATCTTTTTAAATATTTATTGGGCGAAATTACAATAAAGAATGTTAAAATAACATGAAATCTTCTATAAATACCTCGATAATGCAATGTTTAGGGCATGAGAATGAAAAAAAATGAATAGATTTGCTACCTTTCTATGCATAATATAAACGAACTTAAATCATTGCTTTCCGAAGCAAAAAAAATTGTCATTACGACCCATCATAAACCCGATGGCGACGCAATGGGCTCTTCTTTGGGTTTGTATCATTTTTTGCTTTCATTGGGCCACCAAGTGCACTTGGTAACGCCTTCCGACTATCCATATTTTTTACATTGGTTGCCCGGTAATTCTGAAGTAATTGATTTTCAAATACAAGCCGATCAATCGACGCAATTAGTGGCCGAAGCCGATCTTATTTTTTGCACCGATTTTAATGCGCTTTCAAGAATTGGTGCATTAGGAGAATTAGTTCGTCAAAGTGCTGCCAAAAAAGTAATGATCGACCATCATTTAGAACCAGAAGGTTTCGAAGATTTTACTTTTTGGGATGTGCGTGCTTGTGCTGCTGCAGAATTGGTATATCGATTAATTGTAACACTAGGTTATGGTCATCATATCGATAAAGACATTGCCACTTGTTTGTATACGGGTATCATGACCGACTCTGGATCATTTAGATTTCCAAGTACATCGGCCGAGGTGCATCGTATCATTGCCGATTTAATAGATAAGGGCGCAAATAATTCCAGAATTCACGAACTCATATACGATACCAATTCCGAAAACCGTTTAAAGTTTTTGGGCCATGTGTTAAGTCAGAAAATGGTAATCATGACGGAACTAAATACGGCTTATATTTATATTGATCAAGAGGAATTAAAAAAATACCAAATTGTAACAGGAGATACCGAAGGCATTGTTAATTACGCGCTTTCGATTAATGGTATTCGTTTTGCTATTTTGGTAGTAGATAGAGGCGAAGCAAGAAAGTTATCGTTCCGTTCAAAAGGAGAATTTCCTGCCAACGAAGTAGCAAAAAAATATTTCGAAGGGGGTGGCCATCGCAATGCAGCTGGTGGAATTTCTTTTTTAAGTTTGTCGGAAACCGTAGCGAAAATAAAAATGATTTTACCCGAATTTGAAGAAATGTTAAAACAATAAATAAATCAAAAAAACAAAATAAAAATGACTAGAAGATTATTAATTATCGCAGCATTAGCGACTGCCTTATTCCAAAGTTGTGGAGATGGTTTTAAAACAAGTGAAGATGGATTGAAATATAAAATTCATACTACTAACCAAGGCGAAAAAATTAAAGCAGGAGATTTCGTTACTTTAAATATGGTTTACCGTACCGATTCTGATTCTGTTTTGTTTGATACCTATAAAATTGGACAAGCTGTTAAGCTAATGGTGGTAGAGCCTTCTTTTAAAGGTGATTTAATGCATGGTTTAACATTGTTATCAGAATCAGATTCTGCTACTTTTTTAATTAACGCAGATTCGTTATTCGAAAAAACTTTCCGTTTCCAACGTCCAGCATTTATTGCTGCCGGTTCTATGTTGACTTTCCAAATTAAAATCGAAAAAGTACAATCGAAAAAACAAATGGAAGATGAGATGCAAGCAGAAGCTGCAAAAAAAGCAACAGCAGAAAAAGTAAACATTTCGAAATACATTACAGATAATAAATTAACTACTGTCATTACAGCAAGTGGGTTACAGTATGTGATTACCAAAGAAGGAACTTCAGAAAATGCAAGTATTGGAGATACAGTTATGGTGCAATACACTGGCAGGTTATTAAATGGTTTCAAATTTGATTCTTCTTATCCTGCAGGCAAGCCATTAGAGTTTCCAGTTGGACAAGGCGTTGTGATCAAAGGATGGGACGAAATTTTACAAATCATGGGTAAGGGTGCAAGAGCCACCGTTATTATCCCATCTGCAATGGCTTATGGCGGAAGCGAAATGGGTAATGGTGCAATTCCAGCCTATTCAACTTTGGTTTTCGATATGGAATTAGTAGGTATTAAAAAAGCAAAAAAATAATTTAAACAATGAAAAACTTAAAAATTATTATCGCATGCTTGTTGTTTGCAAGTTTTGCCCAAGCTCAAAAAGCAGTAAAATATTCAAAATCTAAAACAACCGGCCTTTCTTATGTAATGCATAAGTCAAATAAAGGACCAAAATTAAAATTAGAGGATGTAGTGACTTTAAATTTAAAGTATAGCACAAGTAAAGATTCTTTAGTATTTGATAGTTGGAAAATGGGTAAACCAATTCAATTAAAAATTGCCAAAGCATCTTTTAAAGGAGATTTAATGGATGGCTTAACTTTATTGACTGTAGGCGATAGTGCTAGTTTTTTAATCAATGCCGATTCTTTGTTTACTAAAACTTTTGGAGCACCCCGCCCAGCATTCATAGACTCAAGTAGTTTCTTGAATTTTACCGTAAAAATTATAAGTACCACCACAGATGCTGCTTTAAAAGCAGAAGAATTAAAAGCAGAAAAAGAAAACGCTATGAAAGAAAACGAAGTGATTGCAAAATACATTGCAGATAAACAAATTACCCCAAGTAAATCATCAAGTGGTTTAATGTATATTATTACTGAACCAGGTTCTGGCGAGCAAGCGCAAGCAGGAAAGACAGTGAAAGTGCATTATACAGGCCGTTTGTTAGATGGAACTAAATTTGATTCTTCTTTAGATAGAAATGATCCAATTGAATTTAAATTAGGACAAGGCATGGTTATCAAAGGGTGGGACGAAGGAATTGCATTGTTAAAAGTAGGAGGAAAAGCATTGTTAATTATTCCTTCTAATTTAGCTTACGGATCTAGAGGCGCAGGTGGAGTTATTCCTCCATTCTCTCCTTTAACTTTTGAAGTGGAATTAGTTTCAGTACAATAAAACATATTTTATAAAGAGGCCTAAGCAAATATGTTTAGGCCTTTTTTATTTACCTATTTTACATGTTTGTCGATACCCATACCCACATCTATCTTCCAGAACTATCCACAGAGATAGATCAAGTCATTGCGCGTGCAAATGCCAATGATGTTCGACAATTCTTCTTGCCCAATATTGATAGTACTTCTATCGATGCGGTCTTTAAATTAGCCAATCAATTTCCAGATCAATGTTACCCAATGATGGGTTTGCACCCTTGTTCGGTTAATGAAAATTACGAACAAGAACTCGCTACTATCTTTGCTGCGGCAAGGGCAAATAAAATATATGCCATTGGCGAAATAGGCATGGATTTGTATTGGGATAAAACATTTGAACAAGCGCAGCGTGCAGCTTTTATATCACAAATTGAATTAGCTAAAGAATTATCTTTACCCATTGTGATTCATTGTAGAAAAGCTTTCGACGAAACATTGGCCATTTTAAAAGCGGCAAAGGGGCCAAATTTGCGTGGTATATTTCATTGCTTTTCGGGCAGCCTGCAACAGGCTCATCAAATCATAGACCTAGGATTTTATTTAGGCATTGGTGGTGTATTAACCTATAAAAATGCTGGATTAGCCGAGGTAGTCAAAGAAATTGATTTAGCGCATTTGGTTTTAGAAACGGACAGTCCTTACTTAAGCCCTGTACCATTTAGAGGAAAACCCAACGAAAGTGCTTACCTCATTCATGTAGCAGAGAAGCTAGCCACGCTAAAATCTTGTACTTTAGCAGCAATAGCCGAACAAACAACGGCAAATTCAAAAAGTGTTTTCGGTATTTAAAAATCAAAGCCTATGAAAAAGTTACTTCTAATTTATACAGGTGGAACCATCGGAATGGTTCAAGATCAAAAAGGAATTTTAGTACCTTTTGATTTTAATAATATTACCGAAAATGTTCCAGAACTTTCTCGTCTTGATTATCAAGTAGTCGTTATTTCTTTTGATCCAATATTAGATTCATCCAATATGAATATGGATAGTTGGATCGAAATGGCCAGTATTATTGAAAAGAATTACCACGACTATGATGGCTTTGTTATTTTGCATGGTTCAGATACCATGGCTTATACAGCAAGTGCCTTAAGTTTTATGTTAGAAAATTTAGCAAAGCCTGTAATCCTTACAGGCTCTCAGTTACCGATCGGGGAGATTAGAACAGATGCCAAAGAAAATTTAATTACCGCATTAGAAATTGCTGCTGCAAAAGATGAGCATGGACAGGCAATCGTGAATGAAGTTTGTATTTATTTTGATTATAAATTGTTTAGAGGCAATCGTGCAAAGAAAACAGAAGCCAATAAATTCGAAGCATTTAGCTCACCTAATTTTCCAATTTTAGCAGAAGCAGGGGTACATATTAATTTCAATTCGGAAGTATTGATGCCTCGTTCGGAAGCGGCATTTGTAGTGCATAAAAAATTAAAAAATCCCATTTCCTTATTAAAAATATTTCCAGGAATTTCGCCTGCATATGTTCAAGCGGTTATTCATGCGCAAGGCGTGAAAGCTATTATTTTAGAAGGTTTTGGCGCGGGTAATACTTGTACAGATGATTGGTTTGTAGCAAGTTTACAACAAGCAGTCGCTAGTGGAATCTTGATATTAGAGATCACCCAATGTATAGGTGGAAATGTAGAAATAGGCAGATACGAAACCAGCAAACATTTAGCTAAAATGGGCGTTGTAGGCGGCTTAGATTTAACATTCGAAGCGGCCATTACTAAATTGATGTATTTGTTTGGTCAGGAGCTAAGCCTAAACGATATTGCCATTCAGCTAAGCCAAA
>CANJWU010000067.1 GCA_947478655.1 Sphingobacteriales bacterium
AATCAAAATTTCGATGCCTATAAAGAAAATTTCATTAATTCTTTATGGACCATTTACCCTAACTGGGCTAGTAGCATTGGCTTTCATAACAATGATAGCCTTCTCACTATACCCGATGATGCGCAAAGAAAAAAAGAAATTGCATTTGCAGAAAGTCAATTAGATAGTCTTAAAAAGTTTAATTTAGATAGTTTAAACAATCAAAATAAAACCGATTTTTATTTAATGGAGAACCAATTAAAATCGAGTATTTGGAGTATTAATAAATTTAAATCGTATCAATGGAATCCGGCGCAATATAATGTTTCAGAAGGTTTTGCCGAAATCATCAATAATAACTACGCTCCATTAGACCAAAGATTAGCAGCAGTAAAAGAAAGATTAAAATTCGTACCTGCTTATTACGAAGCGGCAAAAAAAAATATACAAAATCCAACCGCAGAACACACTGCATTGGCCATTGATCAAAACACAGGAGGCCTATCTGTATTCGAGGTAGACTTGGTGCAGGCATTAACAAAATCAAGCATTTCGGCTCAAGAAAAAGAAAAAATTACAAGCCTTTCTAAAGATGCTATTTCGGCTATTCAATCTTATTGTTCTTTTTTAAAAGAGCTAAAAAATGAGCAACCAAAATCTTTTAGAATTGGAAAAGAATTATACGAAGAAAAATTTGCCTTTGATATTCAATCAAATTATACTGCCCAAGGTATTTACGAAAAAGCATTAAGCCATAAAAAAGAACTACATCAAAAAATGTATGCCATTACTAAACAATTATGGCCTAGCTATTTTAAAACAGAAACTTGTCCGAGCGATTCTTTAATTGCTATTAAAAAAATGATAGACCGATTATCCGTTGAACATGTGAAGCCTAGTGAGTTTCAATCGGCTATCGACAAACAAATTCCAATATTAGTTGAATTTATTAAAAATAAAAACCTAATTTATATCGACCCTTCTAAGCCATTGGTGGTTAGAAAAGAACCAGCGTATATGGCTGGAGTAGCTGGTGCTTCTATCTCTTCGCCTGGCCCTTACGATAAAAATGGAAATACCTATTATAATGTGGGTTCTTTATCGGGATGGGATGAAGCCACAGCCGAAAGTTATTTAAGAGAATACAATCAATACATCTTACAAATTTTAAATATCCACGAAGCCATCCCCGGACATTATACCCAATTGGTTTACGCCAATCAATCGCCAAGTTTAATTAAATCAATATTGGGCAATGGCGCAATGATAGAGGGTTGGGCGGTGTATACCGAAAAAATGATGTTAGAAAACGGCTATGGCAATAACGATCCTGCCATGTGGTTAATGTACTATAAATGGAATTTAAGAAGTACTTGCAATACCATTATTGATTACAGCATTCAAGTAAACAATATGCAAAAAGAAGCCGTAATTGATCTATTAACTAAAGAAGCGTTTCAGCAACAAGCCGAAGCCGAAGGAAAGTGGAAACGCGCAACATTAACACAGGTGCAGCTTTGCTCTTATTTTACTGGATTCACCGAGATTGTTGATTTAAGAGAAGCCATCCAAAACAAAGAGAAAGAACAATTCGATTTAAAGAAATTTCACGAAACATTTTTAAGTTTTGGCAGTGCACCTGTCAAATATATAGCAGAACTCATGCAATAAAAAAAAGCCGGTAATACCGGCTTTTTTTATTCATCAACTTCTTTAGATTCTATTAAGGTTTTTAAACTTTGGTAATTTGCTTGTTCGGCAGATTCAAATTTAGATTTCATAAAAGTCAACAAAGATTTTAAGAAAATATTATTGGCCGTTACTTCATTGTGTATTTGTATGATACAAGCATTGGTCTGAGATGATGTAAATCGAATATGGGTCCGAATATGCATCGAACGGTTGTCGATGGTATAGGCTATCAAAGATTCATTTATTAAACTATCTATTGTTTGAGTCATCGTAGTTACTTGTTCAGCAGACTGGTAATAGATGGTATTTTTACTTCCAATAGCATTTGCTGTTCCTGTAAGCAAAGTACTACGTAAATATCCAGGCATCCATTTACTTTTAAGAGAATCTGTTTGGTAAACAGTCCAACATTTTGCAATGGGTCTGTTTATCTGCAAGCTGATATCGTAAGTAATTACCGGTTTAAACAAACCAAACAACAAAAATCCAAGTAAACAGCTTAGTATAAAGCCGACGATATATAGTATTATTCGCATTCCCAAAAATAAACAAAAAAGGAGTACCTTTGCGGCATATGACAAAAAACACAACGATTACATTTGAATCACTTCAATTGATTCAACCAATTCAAAAAGCATTAACTTCTGAAGGATATACTCACCCCACCCCTATTCAAGCGCAAGCCATTCCATTAATTTTGGATAAAAGGGATTTATTTGGAATTGCACAAACAGGAACTGGTAAAACAGCTGCATTTACGATTCCAATTTTACAAATGCTTGCCTCACATACACACGCTGAAAAAGGGAAAAAACCAATTAAATGTTTAATCCTTACCCCAACCAGAGAATTAGCCTCGCAAATTGGAGAAAGCATTGCCAATTACGGAAAAAATTTAAAATCAAATCATACGGTAATTTTTGGTGGCGTTAACCAATTTTCACAAGTCAATGCCATTAGAGCAGGTGTAGAAATATTAATTGCTACGCCAGGTCGATTATTAGATTTAATCAATCAAAGAATTGTAAACTTAAAAGACGTTCAATACTTGGTTTTAGACGAAGCAGACAGAATGCTCGATATGGGTTTCATCAATGATGTAAAGAAAATTATTGCTACCATCCCTCAAAAAAGACAGACTTTATTATTCTCTGCAACAATGCCCGCAGATATCTTAAAACTTGCATCTACTATACTCTACAAACCAGCAACGGTAGAGGTTACGCCAACTTCTTCTACTGTCGAAAAAATTCAACAATCACTTTATTATGTTGAAAAAAACGATAAGAAAAAATTATTGAATCATATTTTAAAAGATAAAGAAATTCAATCGGCTTTGGTTTTTTCTAGAACAAAACATGGCGCAGATAAAATTGTAAAAGAATTAATTAAATCGAACATTACAGCACAAGCTATTCATGGTGATAAATCTCAAAATGCTAGAGAAGCTGCTTTAAGAAATTTCAAGTCTGGTCAAACCAGGGTACTTGTAGCGACCGATATTGCTGCAAGAGGCATCGATATTGATAAACTTTCGCATGTCATCAATTACGATATTCCAAATATTCCAGAAACTTATGTGCATCGTATTGGCCGAACGGGCCGCGCTGGCGAAAGTGGAAAGGCTTATTCTTTTTGCGAAACGGAAGAAATTCCAAATTTAATGGATATTTTAAAACTCATTAAAATAGAAATTCCAGTTATTACCGATCACCCCTATGCCATGACAGTAGTGGCTTATACTAAACCTAAAGCCGATAGTAAAAAAGCGAAACCTGCTGGTGGCAATAAATTTGGGGGCATCAGAAATGGTGGCAATAAATCTGTTGGAAAATCTTCGGGTGCTGGTAAAAAGAATGAGGACGGGAATATGAGCGGTAAAAGAAAATTTAAACGCTAAATATTTTGCGCTATTACATAACCAGAAGCCCAAGCCCACTGGAAGTTGTAGCCTCCTAACCATCCTGTAACATCCACACATTCGCCACCAAAAAATAAATTGGGATGCAATTTGCTGGCCAAAGTTTTAGATGAAAGTTCGTTGGTATCTATTCCCCCGCGCATCACTTCTGCTTTCTCGTAACCCTTATCTCCCGCAGGTTTTACTAAAAAATGATTGATGGTTTGGTGAATTTTATTTACACTATCATTACTCAAAGAAGCCAATTTAATATCCAATGGCAATTCCTCTGCAAAAGCATCCACGAGTTTTTTGGGCAAATAAAATTGCAATAAAGTAGAGAGTAATTTACCACCTTGCTCATTTCTTTCTTTGGTAATGAGTGTTTTTAAATTCACATTGGGTAATAAATCAATTTCAAAACTTTCTGCGCCTTTCCAATAAGAAGAAATTTGCAAAATAGCCGGGCCGCTTAAACCCCAATGGGTAAATAAAATATTTTCTTCGAATGAAATTCGCTCATTACTCACTTTGGCAAAAACACTAATCCCAGATAATTTTTCGTACCAAGAACGGTCTTGAAGCCCTATTACTAAAGGAACTAAAGCCGGCGCATGTTTAGTTGTTTTAATGTCAAATTGTTTGGCAATATCAAAAGCAAGACCCGTTGCTCCCATTTTAGGAATTGGAAAACCGCCTGTTGCCACCACTACATTTCTTCCTAAAAATTGTTGCTTTTTACCATTTACCGTTCCACTAATTTCAAATTGTTGATCGGCCATTTTAGTAATCGAAAGCATTTCAAATTGGTATTGAATAGGGATTTGCATTTCGGCTAATTGCGTAGTAAATACATTCACAATATCTGTGGCTTTATTACTGATTGGAAAAATTTGACCCAATGTTTTTTCCTGGCCTTTAATACCAAATTGTTCGAAAAATTGTATGGTATCCGCTACTGTCCATTGACTAAAGGTAGAATTTGCAAAATGCGGGTTTTCTGAAATAAAGTTTTCGATCGAAACTTCAAGATTGGTATAATTACACCTTCCACCTCCAGATATCTTAATTTTAGCACCTGCATCGGGTCCTTTTTCTAATAAAAGCACCCTTTTGCCAAGATAGCCCGCTTGAACCGCACACATCAGACCACAAGCGCCTGCACCCAAAATTATTGCATCAAAGGACTCCATATTATTTTGCGCCATTGTGAAAAACCAAATTATACAAATGATAGGCAATTAAGCCATTTTTCGCTACATTTGAACATGCAAGATACGGTACAAATTTCAGAGTTCGGAAAAATCTTGGTATTTCTAGTATTGGGAGTATTGTTTATACTCGCAGGCTATGGCGTCAATGCTTTATTGTCTAAGAAAAAACCCAATCCAATTAAAAATGCAACCTACGAATGTGGCGAAGAAACAGTAGGCAATTCTTGGATACAATTCAATATGCGATTTTATGTAATCGCCCTCTTGTTTTTAATTTTTGATGTAGAAATAGTTTTCCTTTTTCCATGGGCAACGGTTTATGCAGCACCCCAATTTTTAGCAAATATTCCACATTGGGGCATCCTTAGTTTAAGCGAAATGTTTGTTTTTATTGGCTTATTACTTTTAGGTTTATTATACGTATGGCGTAAAGGTGATCTTAATTGGTTGAGTTCAAAGCAGCAAATAGCAAGCATCAATAGCCCTATTCCATTAGCAAATTATTTAGCTTTAAATTCAAAAAAATATTTGGTCAAAGCATTTGTATTAAACGAAGAAATGCCTGCAATGGCAGCATCGCCGGCTAATACAGGTAATGTAACTGCTGCGCCAACAACAATTCGCAGAGCACCAATTAAAACGATTGTTAAAAAATCAGAATAAAAAACATGACTGCCAAAGCAGAAACAGACGGTGTAATGATCACAAAACTAGACGAACTCTTGAATTGGGCTCGATCAAGTTCTTTGTGGCCGATGAGTTTTGGTCTTGCTTGTTGTGCCATTGAATTCATGGATGCGCAATCTGGAAATTTTGACTTAGAACGCATGGGTGTTTTTCCAAGGCCTTCGCCTCGTCAATCGGATGTGATGATTGTAGCGGGAACCGTTACTTTTAAAATGGCCGAAAGAATTAAAAAATTATACGAACAAATGCCAGAACCTCGATATGTAATATCGATGGGTTCTTGTTCCAATTGTGGCGGTCCTTACTGGCAACATGGCTATCATGTGGTAAAAGGTGTTGACCAAATCATTCCAGTAGACGTGTACATTCAAGGATGCCCGCCAAGGCCAGAAGCCTTAATAGGCGGTATTCTTGAGTTACAAGCATTAATTAAAAAAGAAAAGCAAGCAGATCGATAATGAAAACTTTTTACGGTTCATTAAAATTAGGAATATTAGGCGGCGGTCAATTAGGACGAATGTGGATTCAAAATGCATTGAATTATAATGTCAATGTAAGCATACTCGACCCTGATAAAGATGCCCCTTGTAAAAATATTTGCGATCGTTTTGAAGTAGGTAGTTTAGCCGATTACGAAACCGTTTATCAATTTGGAAAAACAGTCGACTTACTGACTATCGAAATAGAAAAAGTAAATGTTGCTGCGCTCAAGCAATTAGTTGCAGAAGGTGTAAAAGTATATCCCGATCCAAGTATCATTGAACTGATACAAGATAAAGGCGCTCAAAAGCAATGGTTAATGAACCATCACATACCTACCTCCGATTTTAAATTAATTTCGGATCGAGCAGATTTAAGCAACTTAAAATGGTCGTTGCCTTATGTACAAAAATTAAGACGCGATGGCTATGATGGCAAAGGTGTGCTAATTATTAAAGAGCAAGCCCAATTAGCAGCGGCATTTGAAGGACCTAGTTTAGTAGAAAAAATGGTGGATTTCGAAAAAGAAATTGCCATTATTGTTGCCCGAAACGAAAGCGGCGAAATCAAAACTTTTCCAGCCGTAGAAATGGATTTTCATCCTACGGCAAACTTAGTTGAATTTCAAATTTCCCCTGCAGCTATTTCCAATATCATTGAATTAAAAGCAGCTAATCTTGCAGAAAATATTGCAGAAGCACTGGAATTAGTTGGCTTATTAGCCATCGAATTTTTTGTAACAAAAGAGGGTCA
>CANJWU010000068.1 GCA_947478655.1 Sphingobacteriales bacterium
AATTATGTTATTAAAATTAATTATTCAAAATTTTGCAATTATAGATCAACTGGAAATAACATTCCACGAAGACCTATCAATTATAACCGGCGAAACTGGCGCGGGTAAGTCTATTATATTAGGGGCATTGGGCTTATTGCTTGGCAATAGAGCAGATGCAAAATCATTGAAACAATCGGATCAAAAATGCATTATCGAAGGACATTTTAAATTAAGCGAATTGTACTTAAAGCCTTTCTTCGATAGCCATGAACTTGACTATGATAGCCATTGTATTTTAAGAAGAGAGATTAATACAGAAGGTAAATCGCGGGCATTTATCAACGATACGCCTGTCAATTTAACTATTTTAAAAACACTAGGTGAAAAGCTTGTTGATATTCATTCGCAACACGAAACCATTACATTGAACAATAAACATTTTCAATTAAGTGTGGTGGACAGTGTATGTATGCACAAAGATCTCTTATCGCAGTATCATAAAGATTTCAGGGTTTTTCAAGATCAAAAAAATACACTTGCAGCATTAATAGCAAACAGCGAGAAAGGGAAAGCAGAATTTGATTATTTGCAGTTTCAATTTGAAGAGCTCGAACAGGCTAGCTTAAAAGCATCCGAAGAAGCCACACTCGAAATAGAACAAAAACAGTTAACGCATGCCGAAGAAATTAAAACGGCGCTCGATCAGGTTGCTCAAATTTTAGCCGAATCGGATCCTGCCGTTAGCATACAATTAAAAAATAGCATTCAATTATTAAATACAATTGAAAAATATAGCGATTCCATCACAGGCTTAAAAGATCGCTTATCGGCAAGCTTAATAGAGATCAAAGACATTGCAGCCGAACTTGCTGATCAAGCAATGCAAACAAGCTTAGACCCAAGCAGACTCACAATCATAGAAGATCGCTTAAATTTAATATATAAACTTCAACAAAAACACCGATTAAATTCTACTGAAGAATTAATCGCATTGCAAATGCAAATTGAACAAAAAATGTTAGCATTTGCAGGCATCGACGACCAAATTGATACTTTAAAAATTACCCTAGAAAAAAACGAAATTGCCTTAAAGAAAATCGCAAGTACCCTATCAGAAAATAGAGTCAAAGGTGTTGCATTATTAATTCAACACATTAATGCTTTACTCGTTGATGTAGGCATGCCCAATGCTTTATTTCAAGTATCGCAAGAACAATCAACGCAACTTTCAGAAAACGGCTTTGATAAAATTACTTTCCTGTTTAGTGCAAACAAGGGTTTCAGTCCATCGGAATTAAGCAAAGTTGCATCGGGTGGTGAGCTTTCTAGGTTAATGCTTTGCATCAAAAGTATCATTGCTCAAAACGAAAAATTGGCTACCATTATTTTTGACGAAATTGATACTGGTATTTCTGGTGAAGTAGCCAACAAAGTGGGCAGCATTTTACAAAGTCTTAGTAAAAATATGCAAGTGATTAGTATTACCCATTTGCCTCAAATTGCTGGCTTAGGCGATGCACATTATTTTGTTTATAAAGATCATCAAAAAGACAAAACCTATACGAATATCAGAATATTAAACATGGAGGAAAGAGTGCTCGAAATTGCAAAAATGTTGAGTGGTGATAATCCAAGTGAAATTGCAATGGGTACTGCAAAAGAGCTCATCAAAACCAAAAAATAACAGAAATAACAAATTACAAGCATTCTTATTAGTAAATATCCCGTAATGCTATTATATTTAACCTTAACAAAATAAAAAAGATTATGTCAAACAACTTATTAGCAGGTAAAAGAGGCATCATTTTTGGTGCGTTGAACGAAAATTCGATTGCATGGAAAGTGGCGCAACAAGCCGTACAACAAGGTGCAAAAATAACTTTAACCAACGCTCCTATTGCATTACGCATGGGCGAAATGAATAAACTTGCAGCAGAATGCAATGCAGAAATTATTGCTGCAGATGTAACTAGTATGGATGATTTAAAAAATCTATTTGAGAAATCGATGGAGATTTTAGGCGGAAAAATTGATTTTGTTTTACATTCTGTTGGTATGAGTATCAATGTTCGTAAAGGAATTCATTATACCGAATCTAATTACGACAACATGCACAAAGGCTTTGATATTTCTGCAATGTCCTTACATAGGGTTTTACAAACAGCTTATTCGATGGATGCCATTAGCGAATGGGGTTCTGTTTTAACCTTATCTTATATTGCTGCACAAAGAGTATTCCCAGACTATAACGATATGGCAGATGCCAAAGCATTGTTAGAATCTATTACCAGAAGTTTTGGATACCACTACGGAAAATTTAGGAAAGTAAGAGTGAACTCTATTTCACAATCACCAACCTACACTACAGCAGGTTCGGGTGTTAAAGGCTTCGATGGTTTTTATAACTATGCCAATAAAATGTCGCCACTTGGAAATGCAACAGCAGACCAATGTGCAGAATATTGTATCAGCATGTTCTCGGATTATACAAGAATGGTCACTATGCAAAATTTATTCCATGATGGAGGATTTTCATTCACTGGTGTTGATGCAGAAATTATTGAGGCAATGGGCTCTAAATAATTTTGAATCAACAGCAAATAAAAAAGGCTTCGAAATTTCGAAGCCTTTTTTATTGATTAATTTTTAGAAGAATCCTGATCTTCTTTTTTCTTGCGTTTTGGCTTAGCTGGTTTGTCAGCAACAATAGCTGTTTCAGATTTAATTACTTTCACCACTACTTCTTCCGCATCTTTCACAAAATCTACTTCGAGTGTATCTCCTTCTTTCAAATCACCTTTTAATATTTCTTCTGCAATAGGGTCTTCTAAGTATTTTTGAATCGCTCGGTTTAATGGTCTTGCACCAAAATTGGGATCGAAACCTTTTTCTGCAATAAATTCTTTGGCATTTTCTGTTAATTGAATTTGATAACCCATTAACAATAACCTGCCGAATAACTCTTTTAATTCGATGTCGATGATTTTGAATATATCTTCTTTTTGTAGTGAATTAAATACAATAACATCGTCAATTCTATTTAAAAACTCCGGCGCAAAGGCACGCTTCAAGGCGTTTTCTACAACAGACTTTGCGTTGGTATCTGCTTGCGCAACTTTTGCAGTTGTTGTAAATCCAACACCTTGACCAAATTCTTTTAATTGTCTTGAACCAATATTGGAAGTCATGATGATGATGGTATTTCTAAAATCAACTTTACGGCCTAAGCTATCGGTTAAGATGCCATCGTCTAATACTTGCAATAAAATATTGAACACATCTGGATGCGCTTTTTCTATTTCATCTAATAAAATAACAGCATAAGGTTTTCTTCTTACTTTTTCTGTTAGTTGTCCACCCTCTTCGTAGCCAACATATCCTGGAGGCGCACCAACTAAACGAGAAATAGCAAATTTTTCCATGTATTCACTCATGTCAATTCTAATTAAAGAATCTTCTGATTCAAACATGAACCTAGCTAAAACTTTTGCTAATTCGGTTTTACCAACACCCGTAGGACCTAAGAATATAAAGGATCCTATCGGTTTTTTAGGATCTTTTAAACCTGCACGCGTTCTTCGAATGGCTTTAGCTAATTTAATAATGGCTTCGTCTTGTCCAATAATTTGTCCTTTCAATTCGTCTGCCATATTCAATAACCTTTGGCTATCGGTTTGGCCAACTCTTTGAATTGGAATACCGGTCATCATCGAAACAACTTCTGCTACGTTGTCTTCTGTAACAACATATTTTTTATTTTTCGTTTCTGCTTCCCATTCAACTTTTGCAGATTCTAATTGTTCTAATAATTGCTTTTCGTTATCGCGTAATTTTGCAGCCTCTTCGTATTTTTGAGAACGCACTACCCGATTTTTTTCCACTTTTATTTCTTCGATTTTTTGTTCTACATCGATGATGTTTTGTGGCACATGAATATTGGTGATGTGTACCCTAGAACCTGCTTCGTCGAGCGCATCGATGGCTTTGTCTGGTAAGAAACGATCGCTCATATAGCGTGTAGTTAAATTCACACAGGCTTCTATGGCTTCTTGCGTATAAGTTACATTGTGGTGTTCCTCATACTTTTCTTTGATATTATTTAATATGATTACGGTTTCTTCGGGTGTTGCCGGATTCACAATTACTTTTTGGAATCGACGATCGAGTGCGCCATCTTTTTCAATAAATTGACGGTATTCATCGAGTGTAGTTGCACCAATACATTGAATTTCTCCTCTTGCTAAAGCAGGCTTAAACATATTGGAAGCATCTAAAGAACCCGATGCACCACCTGCGCCAACAATGGTATGAATTTCGTCGATAAATAAAATAACATCGGGTGATTTTTCGAGTTCGTTCATGACCGCTTTCATGCGTTCTTCGAATTGACCACGGTATTTTGTACCTGCAACTAAAGACGCTAAATCGAGTGTAACTACGCGTTTATTAAACAATACCCTCGACACTTTTCTTTGTACAATTCTTAATGCCAAACCCTCTGCAATAGCTGATTTTCCTACGCCTGGCTCGCCTATTAAAATTGGATTATTCTTTTTTCTCCTCGATAAAATTTGAGAAACTCTTTCAATTTCTTTTTCTCTTCCAACAATTGGATCTAGTTTGCCATCTTCAGCCGCACGCGTTAAATCTCTTCCGAAATTATCAAGCACGGGTGTTTTAGACTTCGCATCTCCAACTGGTTTTTTTGCGTTTGTATAACTATCTTCTTCTTTGTAACCATCGTCATCGGATGGATTACTTGGCATTTCTGAACTTGGATTTAAGCGAAAAGTTTCTAATTGATTTTTAAATACTTCGTAGTTTACATTGAATTGCGAAAGAATTTGCGAAGCAATATTATCTTCGTCTCTTAAAATAGAAAGCAATAAATGTTCCGTTCCAATTACTTCACTTTTAAAAATCTTTGCTTCTAGGTAAGTTATTTTTAATACTTTTTCGGCTTGTTTTGTCAAAGGGATATTCCCCAAGTTGACATTGGTTCCAGAAGTGCCTCTTACTGCATCTTCGACAGATTTTCTAAGTCTGGCAGTATCTATTCCAAGTGATTTAACCACTTTGATAGCCACCCCATCTCCTTCTCTGATCAAACCTAAAAGCAAATGCTCTGTACCTATATAATCGTGTCCTAAACGCAATGCTTCCTCTCTACTGTAGGAAATTACGTCTTTTACTCTTGGTGAAAATTTTGCTTCCATAATTATTGATTTCTGGTTTGAAAACGAACTAATGTATCTATTTGTTGGCTTGCTTTCAAAATATATATTATCCACATAAGTCAAAAACTAAGCCAAGCGCCTAAAAACTAGTATTTTCTAGCATAAAATGACAATTTGGCAAAGCAACAAAGCTATTTATGGGTTTTTTTTCAGCGATTTTTAGCGATATTTACCTCATAAAATTTGAAACATGTCGGACGAAAAAATAATATTTTCGATGGCTGGAGTGAATAAGATTCACCCTCCACAGAAACAAGTATTAAAAAACATCTATTTATCCTTTTTTTATGGCGCCAAAATTGGGGTTTTAGGATTAAATGGTTCAGGAAAATCTTCTTTATTAAGAATAATTGCGGGCATCGATAAAGCTTATCAAGGCGAAGTTGTTTTTGCACCCGGATTTAGTGTTGGGCTTTTGGAACAAGAACCACAATTAGATGACAATAAAACAGTTTTAGAAGTAGTTCGCGAAGGCGTTAAATCGGTAACCGACATTTTAGAAGAATACGAAAGCATCAACGAAAAATTTGGTTTGCCCGAATATTATGAAGATGCTGATAAAATGGAAAAATTAATGGCCCGTCAAGGCGAATTGCAAGATTTGATTGATGCGGTTAACGGATGGGAATTAGATAATAAATTAGAACGCGCAATGGATGCTTTGCGTTGCCCTGAAGGAGATACTTTTATTAAAACATTATCTGGAGGTGAACGCAGAAGAGTTGCCCTGTGCAGATTGCTTTTACAAGAACCTGATGTTTTATTATTAGACGAGCCCACCAACCACTTAGATGCGGAATCTATCGATTGGTTAGAACAACATTTACAACAATATAAAGGCACCGTTATTGCGGTTACCCACGATCGATATTTCTTAGACAATGTTGCATGTTGGATTTTAGAATTAGACCGCGGCGAAGGCATTCCATGGAAAGGTAATTATTCTTCTTGGCTAGATCAAAAATCTAAACGCTTACAATCGGAAGATAAAACCGAAAGCAAAAGACAAAAAACTTTAGAGCGCGAATTAGAATGGGTGCGCATGGCACCAAAAGCAAGACAGGCAAAATCTAAAGCTCGATTATCTAATTACGAAAAACTGGCCAGCGAAGAAACAAAAGAACGCGAAGAACGCTTAGAATTATTTATTCCACCCGGACCAAGATTAGGCAATGTGGTAATTGAAGCACATGGCGTTTCTAAAGCATACGGCGATAAACTTTTATACGAAAACTTAGAACTTACTTTACCTCCAGCAGGTATAGTAGGTATTATTGGCCCCAACGGAGCAGGTAAAACCACTTTGTTTAAATTGATTACCGGCGAAGAAAAACCCGATAGCGGAACTTTTAAAATTGGTGAAACAGTGAAGCTTGCTTATGTTGATCAATTACACAAAGACATGGACCCAACTAAAACTGTTTTTGAAGCCATAACTGG
>CANJWU010000069.1 GCA_947478655.1 Sphingobacteriales bacterium
AGTCATTTATTTTTAAATGCAAATTACATTGCAAGCATGAAGCAACGAATACTCAATTCAGATTTAAAAAACCCAGGGAAATATGTGTACTCCGATTTGAGTTTTTATTTCTTAAAAGAAGTATTAGAGACGCAAAGCAAAACACCAATTGATGAATTTGTCAGTAATACATTTTATAAAAAATTAGGTTTAAACTATTTAGGATATTTACCCTATCGTAAATTTCCAATGGCAAATATTATGCCTACCGAAAACGACCTCAGCTTTAGAAAACAATTAGTACAAGGTTATGTGCACGATCAAACGGCGGCTATGTTTGGTGGTGTAGCGGGTCATGCTGGCTTGTTTGGCAATGCGAATGATGTAGCCATTATTATGCAAATGTTGCTCAACAAAGGAAGCTATGGTGGCGAAGCATATTTTAAACCTGAAACGGTAAACCTGTTTACTGCTAAATACCATGCAGATAGTAGGAGAGGATTGGGTTTTGATAAACCCGAAACAGATCCTGCTAAAACCAGTCCTACGGCCTTAGCTGTATCGGCGCAAACCTATGGCCATACTGGCTTTACAGGCACTTGTACTTGGGTAGATCCGGCGTATGATTTGGTTTATGTGTTTTTATCGAACAGGGTTTATCCTTCTACAGAGAATAAAAAAATGTTAGAAATGAATTTGCGCACCGAAATACAAGGGGTTATTTATAACTCTTTTTATGAAATGCTAGTTCACGAAATTAAAAAATAACTAAGCCTCGATAGGATACTGATTGCACAGCGGCTCGAATAACTAAGCCTCGATAGGATACTGATTACGCAGCGGGTTGAATAAATATTTTTTAGTGTAGTCGAAACTTTTTTCGCCCATTTGTTCGAAATGACTTTTTAATTCTTGGAATAAAACAGCGTCTTTGCTTTTCAAAGTTTCCAGGTTGATTTTTTTCTTCGCAAAAAATTCTTCAAAAGTCATAGGGCTTATTTTAAATGGTCAATCATATTTTTGACTAAAGCTTTTAAGTCGTATTGATTATGCCAAGCCCAATCTTTTCTAGCAAAATCGTCGTTGATGCTTTTTGGCCACGAGTCTGCAATGGCTTGACGCGGATCGTTTTCGAGGTAAGTCAATGTAAAATCGGGTAAATGAATTTTAATTTCTTCGCCTAATTGATGCGGCGTAAAGCTCATTCCAGCTACATTATAGCTCGAACGAATTTTAATCAACTCAGCTGGCGCATCCATAATACCAATGGTTGCTTTAATGGCATCTTCCATATGCATCATGGGTAATTCGGTTTGTGCCGATAAAAAAGAAGCGTAAGTATTGTTTTTCAAAGCTTCGTGAAAAATATGCACGGCATAATCTGTGGTGCCGCCACCTGGTGCCGATTTCCAGCCAATTAAGCCTGGGTATCTTAAGCTTCTTACATCTAAGCCATATTTTAAAAAGTAATATTCGCACCATCTCTCGCCCGCCAATTTACTGATACCATAAACCGTATTTGGATCCATGACCGAATATTGTGGGGTATTATTTTTTGGTGAGTTAGGTCCAAACACCGCGATCGAACTTGGCCAATACACTTTTTTTGTTTGGTAAGTAAGGGCAAAATCTAATACATTGATTAAGCCTTCCATATTTAATTCCCATGCCATTTTTGGTTTTTGTTCGCCTGTTGCCGAAAGCAATGCGGCTAACAAATAAATTTGCGTGGGTTTATATTTTTCAAAAATAGCTTGAAGATTTTGTTTGTCGAGTACATTTGAAATTTCAAATGGACCAGCGTTTAGCATTTCATAACCTGGTTCTCTGATATCTGTAGCGACAACATTTTGAGGGCCATAAATTTCTCTCAAATCTGCGACTAATTCGGTTCCAATTTGTCCGTTTGAGCCAATAACTAGGATAGATTCCTTCATGTTTTTAATGGTATTGTACTCGAAATTAAGCAATATTTAGGAAATATTTCTTTTCGAATACCCAAGCATTTGTTTGTGTCTAATTTTCAGCATTTTCTAAGCGCGAAGGCCAATAAAAACAAGATTTCCGCGCGCTAATAATGGATGCCAAATGGAATTTTATAGTGTTTAATTAAGCCTTTATCATCGAATAAACTAAAGCGTAAAATGTAAATACCATTAGGCACATATTGGCCATGAGCGATACCATCCCAAATAAAAATTCCTTTTTGACCCAAGGAAATGGTGTTGCCAATTTCTGTAATGCGTATGCCATCTCGATTATAAATTTCAATATTGGCCAGGATGTTTGGATAGGGGAATGCATAATGAATAGTTAAAATATCATTTACCCCATCGGCATTCGGAGAAAATATTTTAGGGTTTAAACTTAAGCCAAATTCTTTGTCCGAAAAATATTGATGGTTGGAATTGCTGTATCCGGGCGTGGCATAACCATAATTTGTGGCAGCCGATCCCCAATTGGCGGGATCTTTACTGCTCCAATTTTCGGAACGCCTTTCGAGCGAAACATTTTTGGTATTCGTAATTAAACTTAGATGCATTTGATCGGTATAATAAACTTCGTCGATGAGTTGTTGGTTCGGTGAAAGTAGCACTACGGTGCCTTGTTCGTTTGTAAGCGTAGGCATTTCGGGGTTTGTGATAAAATCGCTGACACTTTTATAACTATAATAATTTTGTAATAAAGAGGCATTGGTACTGATGCAAACATAATGTGCAGGTTGTAAAAAATAATTGGTTGTTATTTTCTTAGGATAACTGATTTCGTTTTTAGCATTTCGAACCCCAATACTCCAATTTTTTAAATTCTGAATTTGATTAGACCGATTGTATAATTCCACAAATTCGGGAAGGCTATCGCTGGTATTGAATAATAGTTCGTTAATGATGACTTGGTTATTGTATATACTATCGGAGATAAATACAGAAAAAGTACTGTCTATTTTTTCGCCTAGGCAATTTTGTAAAGCATTTATTTGCAATTCAAATGGAGTAGCCAATGGAAAAGCTTGTTGGTAAATCAAATGGAGTGTTTGGCGATTATTGCTAAATTCATAATTCATCAAGGTATTGGATAAACCAATTAATTCTATCGTATTCCAGTCGAATGCTGCGCTATCTATGCCTTCTGTGCATGTGATTTTTATTTCTTGTTCGCTTAATTCGAGCTGGCTTACTTGAAATGCAGCAAGCTGGTTTAATTCGAGTAGATTGGTTTTTCCCGGACTTCCACCTATTGCAGCTAAACTACTATGCCATAATTTTGAATTAGGACAATCATAAAAATCATTCAAACGCGCTAAGCTGTAACCGCCTTCTCTTTTATTACTTTCCCATTGATTGATTTTATACGAAACACTGTCGATCAATTGTAACTTTTCGTCAAATAAGTAAAGGGTGTCATTGCTATTACCTATTGATGGAAAACTAGTCATTCCAAAAGTTTTTCCATATTTTAAAAATGCATTGGTATCGCTGCGCTCGCATAAAATAGCAAATGCAAAAGGAGCTAAGCTATCTATTTGAAAAGCTTGTTTACTATTATGATTTCCAAAATAAAGTTGACAAGCACTCACACCTATCGCTGTAGGATTATTTATTTCAACAAATTCTAATTCGGGTAAACCTATCGCAGGTGTTGGATCTGCCATTATTTCGCTTATTTTTAAACGAAGTATTTGAAACGGAATATTTTTGCCAAATGATTGGATGATATTATAATCCCTTCCATCGAATGCGATGATATTTTTTGCATAAAATTGATACAATCCTTTGTCAATGGGATCATCAAAGGTCAAAACTAAGTAATCTAAATAGGTCCAATCAAACTGGTAATCAATAGGAAAAAATAGATGTTGATTGCTATCGGCAATGTAAAATTGAATGGCATTAAAACTTTGCGGGGCTATTTTATTATTGAATCGAATGGCGAGTTGATTTTTATTCAGGACATTCATGCTGCTAAGCGCTATGGCTAAAGTATCGGTTTGAAATTTTGCGAGTTTATTTACACTACCCGGACTGCCACCTATAATTTCTGTAGCGGCATTCCAATTGCCTGCTGTTTTACAAATACTGTAAGGGTCTATTTTTGCCAAACTATAGCCGCCATTGCTTTTGCTGGCTTCTCTATACCAACTCAAACGGTAAGTAAGGCTGTCAATTAAAATTCCTGCTGGATTTTTTAAAACAAGATGATCATAGGTATTATTGAGTGTTGGCCAAATAGTACATCCAATGGTTTTACCATAAGCTTGATATGCTAAAGTGTCGGCTACATTGCACAAGATTAAATAAGCGCCGGGTGAAAGGCTATCTTTTTTAAAAGTATAAGTACTGCTGCCATCGCTGATGCTATGGTTTTGAAGCTGAATGGTATAAGTTTGGGTATTATAAATTTCAATAAATTCGCCATTGGGCAAACCCATGCTTGGGCTTGGGTCTGGATAGATTTCGTTGAACACCAAGTCTTGAAATTTTTCCGCAATGCTTGCTTTGAATGCAAAGTTGATTTGGCTATCACTCTTGATTAAATAATTGCCAGAAAGGTCTTTTAAATTTTTTAGTCTCAAAAAATGTTTGCCATAATTTATGCTGTCATTAAATTGAATTTGGAGGGTATTAAAATTAAGCCAATGCGCCGAAATGGCCAATTGTTGACTGTCTAATTCAAAATTAGTTAAATCTTGAATGGCAGTGCTATCCATACTTTCGTTGAATTGAACAATTAATTGATGGCTATTTTTAGCAAAGCAACTGATTACTTTTGGTTGCAGCGAATCGATACTACTGGGGTAAATTTTAATTTGATCAAATTGAAATAAATTGCTTCTTGTTGCGGTGTATCTGGCCAGTATTCCAAAAAATCGATTGCTCATATTTAAAGAATCAGCCACACTACCTAATGCCTGATAATTACTTGCCGTGTCTTTTGCAGCATATAAAGACCAGCGCCCATCGCTTGCGCGAGTGATTTTTATTTTTGTCAATAGGGTGTCGGGTTTGAGTCGAGGCATTGGTGGTCCATCTATTATTTTCACTATGCTATTGCCTTTCTGTCGGAACAAATCATACGAATCGGCATTCCCACTTTCACCAATTTGCAAGAAATAACCGTTCAAGCTTTTGTCTAATGAAGCTGCATCGGCAAGCAAATAGATGCGAGTATAATTACTAGTCGAAGGGTCGAATAATAGTTTAAGCTGAAACTCCCAAGTGGTGTTTAAATTAATTGTGGATGCAGTAGTTAGGAAACAAGTATCGGTTTTTGTCGACATTTTTGTTTGCAGGTACCCCAAACCGCTCACGTAAAATGCTGCCGTATCTCCCAACCACTGCGGATTGTTGCTCAAATCGCCATCACTAAAATCATCCTGCACTTGCCCAAAAACCAGCGAATGAATAAACAATCCTATAATCCACAATATCTTTTTCATCCCATCATTTCTATTGCTAGTATTTTAATCAAGTGTAGGCACTCTTGGCCTTATTTGAAATGGCATAAATGAAGGATTTTTAATCAGCAATTATAAGGCCATGCAAGTATTTTTTTTTATTTTTACCTCGTATTTAATCCATTCATATGAAGGTTGCAGTTGTAGGGGCCACAGGCTTAGTTGGCACTAAAATATTAGCTGTTTTGGCAGAAAGAAATTTTCCAATAAGCGAATTGCTATTGGTTGCATCTGCCAAAAGTGTGGGTAAAGAAATGAGCTACCAAGGCAAAGCCTATCAAGTTTGTAGTATGGAAGAGGCCATTGCACAAAAACCGACCATTGCTATTTTTTCTGCTGGAGGAAATACTTCCTTACAATACGCACCACAATTTGCAGCTGTTGGTACGGTGGTTATCGATAATTCATCGGCATGGCGAATGGATCCAAACATTGCACTTATTGTGCCAGAAGTTAACGCGCATGTATTAACAAAAAATGATTTAATTATTGCCAATCCAAATTGTTCAACTATACAAATGGTGATGGTGTTAAAGCCCTTGCATTTAAAATATAAAATTAAAAGAGTAGTTGTTTCTACCTATCAATCGGTAACCGGAACAGGTGTTAAAGCAGTGGAGCAACTCATGAATGAGCGTGCTGGCAAAGAGACGGAGCGTGCCTATCCTTATCCAATAGATTTAAATGTTATTCCGCAAATTGATGTTTTTCTCGAAAATGGTTATACCAAAGAAGAGATGAAAATGATTTTGGAAACCAAAAAAATTATGGAAGACGACAGTATTCAAGTAACCGCTACCACTGTTCGTATTCCAGTAATGGGTGGTCATTCCGAAGCGATCAATATTGAATTCGAAAATGATTTTGATATGGCTACTGTTAAAAATATCTTAGCCAATTCGCCGGGTATTGTTTTGCAAGACGACCCCACAAATTTAATTTATCCAATGCCTTTAACGGCTAACGATAAAGACGAAGTTTTTGTTGGCCGACTAAGAAGAGATGAATCGCAAGCAAATACGCTAAACTGTTGGGTAGTTTCGGATAATTTAAGAAAAGGTGCGGCAACCAATGCGGTTCAAATTGCCGAATATTTAATGAAAAATAATTTATTGAATGCCTAGTTTGGGACAAACAAAAGGCAATAAAAATG
>CANJWU010000070.1 GCA_947478655.1 Sphingobacteriales bacterium
AACAGCAAGTTATTGGGATTGCGGAGAATTTATTTCTGCTGCTTATAAACTGCAAGTTGTGCATCCGCCCGGAGCACCTATGTTTTTATTATTAGAAAGATTATTTGCGATGCTTGCTGGAAGCAACATTTCAAATGTCGCTTTCTTTACCAATTTAGGTTCAGCATTGTCTAGTTCATTTACCATTTTATTTTTATTCTGGTCGATTACCATGTTGGCATCTAAATTAGTTGATGATAACAAAGACAACTATTCTTTAACTAGTAAAATTTTAATTATTGGTTCTGGTGTTGTTGGCGCATTGGCCTATACCTTCTCCGATACTTTTTGGTTTTCTGCAGTAGAAACAGAAGTATATGCGATGTCATCGTTATGTACCGCAGTTGTATTTTGGGCAATTTTAAAATGGGAAAACATAGCAGACGAAAAACATGCTGATCGTTGGATTGTATTGATTTCGTTGATTGTTGGACTTTCGATTGGTGTACATTTACTGAATTTATTGGCTATTCCTGCCATTGCTTTTGTTTATTATTTCAAACGTTTTAACACCAGCACCAAAGGAATTATTTATACAGCCGTTGCATCGATTGCTATTTTAGGATTTATACAATTTGGAATTATCCCTGGCGTAATTTCTATTGCAGCAAAATTTGATTTACTATTTGTAAATAGTTTTGGAATGCCATTTTGGAGTGGCGCCATGGTTTGGTTTGTGATATTAATTGCAGGCATTGTTTGGACTACTCAATACAGCATTAAAAAAGCAAACGTAATTTTACATACGGCTATGATGTGCTTCACCGCTGTATTAATTGGCTATTCGTCATATACGATGATTCCAATTAGAGCAAAAGCGGATCCAAATATTAACATGTATGCCAATGACAATATTTTTAATTTATTGTCTTATATCAATCGTGAACAATATGGCGAAACACCATTATTAACTGGTCAGTTTTTTACCGCTAAACTTTCTGATGAAAAAGAAGGTGCAATGCAATATCAAAAATCAGCAGATAAATATGTAGAAACTGTTCGCAAAACGGTTCCTGTTTGGGAAGCAGCACAGTCGGGATTTTTTCCGCGCATGTGGAGTAACCAAGCAAATCACATTCAGTTTTATCAATCATGGGCTAAATTAAAGTCGACTACTAGAAAACCAAGTTTCTCTGAAAACATGGACTTCTTTGTAAGCTACCAAATGGGACACATGTATTGGAGATATTTTATGTGGAACTTTACCGGTCGCCAAAACGATATTCAAGGACATGGTAACATGACCGATGGTAATTGGATTAGTGGTATCAAAGCTTTAGACGAATACCGCTTAGGGCCGCAAACAAACTTGCCGAAATACTTAGCAGAAAATACTTCAAGAAATGAACTCTACTTTTTACCCTTAATATTAGGCGTAATTGGAATGGTATTTCATTTCAACAAAAATAAAAAAGGCGCAACACCTGTTGGACTTTTATTTTTCTTTACTGGATTAGCTATTGTTATTTATTTAAATCAATATCCTTACCAACCGCGTGAGCGTGACTATGCTTATGTAGGCTCGTTTTATGCTTTTGCTATTTGGATTGGTTTAGGTGTAATGGGATTGTATGAATTAGTTCGTAAATCTTGGAATGGCCCGGTGGCTGCCTTTGCTTTAACAACCATTAGTTTATTGGCAGTGCCAGTAATTATGGCTAATGCAGAATGGGATGATCACGATCGTTCGAATAGATCGGTAGTAAAAGATTTTGCAGCAGATTATTTAAATAGTTGCGCGCCGAATGCGATTTTATTTACCATGGGCGACAACGAAACTTATCCATTATGGTATGCGCAAGAAGTAGAAGGAATTCGTACCGACATTCGTGTGGTTAACTTAAGTTTATTAGGCATGGATTGGTATATCAATCAAATGAAGAAAAATACTTTAGAAGGCCAAGGCGTTCCATTTACTTTAAGTGCCGATAAATACACACAAGGAACAAGAGATTATATTCCTTACTATGATATGAAAATCAATGGCCCTGCAGATGTTAGAGAAGTGGTTAATTTTGTAACGAGCACCAACGAGCAAGCATTAATGCAAACTCGTGCAGGTAAATCTATCAATGTTTTACCTACGCGCATGCTAAGAATTAAAGTAGATAAAAATGCTGTTGTTAAATCTGGAGTAGTTTCTGCAGCAGATCAAAATCAAATTGCAGAATACATCGATTTTAATTTAAGCAAAGATGGTTTAGTTAAAAATGATTTATTGGTATTAGATTTATTAGCCAATAATAATTGGTCGAGACCTATTTATTTTGCAGCAACCATGGGTCAAGATAACTACTATGGCTTGAACGATTATTTACAATTAGAAGGTTTGGCTTTACGATTGATTCCTATTAAATCTCCTAGAAACCCATACGGTACTGCAGGAAAAGTGAATAGCACAATTATGTACGACAACATGGTGAATAAATTTAAATGGGGTAACATGGGTGGTGAAAATGTATTTATCGATCCAGAAACTGCTAGGATGACTTATAGTTTCAGAATTCAATTCTTCCAATTATGCGATGTATTATTGAATGAAGGAAAAAAAGATTCTTGTGCAAAAGCCTTAGATTTATTAATGAGCGTATTGCCGAAACAAGGCATTCCATTGCAATACAAGACTTTTGATTTCCGTTTTGTAGATCAGTATTTCCGTTGTGGAAAAACCGAAAAAGCGAAAACTTTAGCCGCTAGTATTCAAGGTGAAATTGCACAGAACCTAGATTACTACAAACAATTTAATGGTAAAAAATCGAGTATGTATACCGAAGAAGTACAACAAGGAATTGCTGTATTAAACGAATTGGCTAGAATTTGTAGAGATAATAATCAAGCAAAAATTTCGGACGATATTTCGAAAGCTACTACTGCTTATCAAAAAGATTTCTCTTTTATTTACGCCGAAGGCACTAACTAAAATATTTGATTCAATAAAAAAGCCCGCTGAAATTCAGCGGGCTTTTTTATTGTACGAATGTGCGCTCATCTTCGCGCTGCCATGGCACGTCGCCTTCGGCTGTTACTCTTGCACCACGCCCATTGCACAGAATTTAGCAATGCGTTCGTCTACTCTTTTTTGAGGATCCATTTTTCCTAAAATGGCTAAGTCTTCTATAATTTTATTTTTTATAGTCTCTGCCATTTGTGCAGGATTATGATGTGCTCCGCCAATTGGTTCTGGAATAATTCCATCTACTAATTTATTTTCAAACATGTCTTCTGCAGTTAATTTTAAAGCTTCTGCCGCACGCTCTTTATAATCCCAACTTCTCCATAAAATAGAAGAACAAGATTCTGGAGAAATCACCGAATACCATGTATACTGTAACATATAAACTCTGTCTCCAATGCCAATGCCTAAAGCGCCGCCCGAAGCACCTTCACCAACAACAAAACACAATACGGGCACTTTTAAAACAGACATTTCTAATAGGTTTCTGGCAATGGCTTCGCCTTGGCCGCGTTCCTCTGCTTCTAAGCCTGGATAAGCACCCGGTGTATCTATTAAAGTAACAATGGGCTTATTAAACTTCTCTGCTAATTTCATTAAACGCAAAGCTTTTCTGTAACCTTCTGGATTGGCCATTCCGAAATTTCGGTATTGACGCAATTTAGTATTCGCTCCTTTTTGATGACCAATAAACATCACTGTTTGTCCATTCAAAGTACCGAAACCGCCCACAATGGCTTTGTCATCTTTTACGGTTCTATCGCCATGCATTTCAATAAAATCATCGCATATAGTTTCGATGTATTGCAGTGTATATGGGCGTTCTGGATGTCTAGAGATTTGAACTTTTTGCCAACCATTTAAGTTTTCAAAAATTTCTTTTCTTGTTTTTTCAATTTTATGATTGATTTCTTTCAAAGTGGCCGATACATCTACTTTAGATTTCTCTGCAACTTGTTTTACCTTTTCCCTTTGCTCAATTAAATCTGCAATGGGCTTTTCAAAATCAAAAGAAGTGCTATCCATAATTCGTGAATTTAAAGGGTGAAATTACCAATTTTAAATGGAGCTATAAAAATCCTTTGATTAAAAGCGTTATTTAAATTACTAAGTAACTGAATATCAATATTTAATTATGGTAAAACAGTCACCTCGTATTTGTTAATCTCCCCATTTTCCGGCTTAAAATCAACAATTAACTGAATGATTTTTTGCAAAGAAATTTTCGTTGGATCAAAAATTATTTTAGCTTTTTGTTTCTCGTAATTTACTTCAGAAAATTTAACACCATTTTGCTGATAGATTTTTAGCTCGATTCCTTTTGCGCAACCTTCCGCACAAGTCATGCCGGTTATCAATAAATTAACTGTTTGAAATTTTCCTGGTTTAGCTGATAATGCTGCCCTTTCGTATTTACAACATGCGGGTAAAGCTTTGTAAATATTATCGGCTGCTCTGTAGTCTTTAGTATCATGCCCAATACTTGCTACTATCTTTTGTATTTGATCATTCGTAATTGTTTGGCTATTGTAACTCACAAAAAGCTTTCCTACACTCACATCCATTCGGGCCGAAAGTATACCTGCTGTTGGCTTTAAGACCCCTTCAATTCTATCTACACAATGTTCGCAATTGGCATAAACTATAATGGTATCGTTGATGGTTTGCGCATTGGCACGCAAAGCAAATACTAAAATCAAAAGGATATTTCTAAGCTTTTTCATGGCTATTTTATTTTTTATTTTCTGCTAATTTAAATCTGAAGCCAATATAAATTCTTCTGCCATCCATTGGGCCCCAAATATTTGATACATCAAAATACGGACCATATGGATCGTCGGAACCCGTTAAATGTGTCAACTGTTTAAAGTCTAACATGTTTTCGGCGCCTATATAAACTTCTGTTTGTTTAAAGGTTCTGGTTAGCTGAATATTGATTGTTTGATAAGCTGGAGATTGCAAAAATGGTTTCGAGGTAGAATCGTGCAAATGTATAGCTGGCAAGCGTTTCGAACCCACTAAATTAAGCGTAAAGTTCGCCTTCCATTTTCTATTAAAAGATTCATAATATAAACTAGTCACGATTCTATTTTTAGCAATAAATGGATCCGATAGTTTACCAATACTATCGGTATAGGTAATCACATCTAAATATTTATAAGCCATTTTCCATTCAATCGTTTTAAAAATTTTATACATTAATTCTACTTGAAAAGTTTTAGAAGTAGAAGCATTGGATTGATTGTAAATTAGAAATAGCATAGGATCTGTGTCGTAATCGATGCGCATTCTATTTTTAAAATTGGTTTGATACCAATCGAAATTGATGGCCCCTTTTCGGTAATTCCATAAAAAATCATGCGTTAAATTAGCTCCAAAATTCACAGCCGATTCGGGTAAAAGGCTTGATTTTACTACGTATTTACGAGAACTAAAAACGAGAGCCGGATTTTCGGCTAATAGGTGCGGGCTTCTTACGCCCACGCCAATGCTTGCCCTAAAATCGGTGTTTTCGTTAATTGAAAATTTATAATTTGCGCGAGGAATTACATACGTTTTATTTGGAAAGCGATCTGCCCTTAATCCCAAAACAAATGTAGACCTTGCGTCTGGCTTATAAGTATCTTCTATAAATACACCCAATACATTTTCAGAACGATCATAATTAGCTAATGCCAATTGCTCTTTGGTATTTTCTAGTTTTAAACTAATGCCCGTATTAATACTATGATGCAGTCCAATTTCTCGATTATAAATGATTCTAAAATTGGCAGAAAGTTGCGAAGCATCATAAGCCTTGATGCCTGCAAATCCATTCTGTGCGTGGCTTACCAGTGAATATTGAAATCCAATACTTTGAAATGTTGCACTCGGAATAATGAATCCGGTTTTACCATAATATTCTAAACGATTGGTATTTAATTTTTGCGCCCAAATAGATAAGTCTGCAGCAGATTTACTATAATCAAATTGTTTTTGGCCAGCCATGCGTTTTTCATTCATCAATCGAAGCGTATGTTGCGAAATAAAACCTTTACCGTTTTCGTATTTCCATTTATTCAAGATGTTAAAATTTTGAATCATGGGCATATCTAAAAAATCATCACCATTCTCCTCCACTTTTTTATTAAAAATATCGGAGTGAAAAGAAAAAAGGCTAGACCATTTTGAATTTATTTTTTTAGCAAGGTCTATGTTAATTTCATTTCTGAAATTTTCGTCCATATAATAATTCACAAAAAGTGGCCCCTCTTTACTAGGATTTTTTAATTCTAAATTAATCGAGCCACTCAAAGATTCCGGACCAAAC
>CANJWU010000071.1 GCA_947478655.1 Sphingobacteriales bacterium
CTAAAATGGCTAAATCGATATCTTGTAAAGGAATGGTGGCAAGGCCTACAAATCGTTTTGGATATTTGTCTACTATGCCTGCAATATGATCGTTTAAAAATTCGGAAAGTACCAAAGCATCTTTTGCTTTTGCCCAATAAGAAAATAAAACAGGAATAGTAGATAAAACCTGCACATCAATATGATGGTGATTACATTCCGTTATTCTGGTTTCGGGATCCCAACAATTACTTTGAATTTCTCTGAAAAATTTATCATCAATCATCATTTTTGCACAACAAGGTTGGTGATGATCTAGACTAATGAACCCGCCGTAACCAAAGCGTTCTGCCCAATTCGGCATTTTCTCTGGAATAATATGGGTGTGAATATCTATTTTTAACATGTATTATTTTTTAACAGGCGCTTGCATCACTGTTCCGCAATGATTACATACTCTGTTGGTTTCTGAAGAATAAAATTTTTCCATCACAGGTGGCAATTGTTTTACAATGTCTGTTAATTCAAAATATTCTTCATATAATTTTTCGTTACAGTTTTCACAAAACCATAAAAATCCATCTATTTCTTTATTTTCTCTTACTTTTTCGATCACCAAACCAATGGTGTTTTCTGGTCTTTGAGGCGAGTGCGGTGTTTTAGGCGGCAGTAAAAACATATCACCCTCGTTAATAGGAATGTCTACTTGTTTACCTTCGTCAATAATTCTTAAAACCATATTACCTTCTATTTGTAAATACAGTTCTTCACTTTCATTATAATGAAAATCTTTTCTAGCATTTGGGCCACCAACTACCATTACAATAAAATTTTCTGCGTCTTTGTAAACACATTGATTGCCAACAGGTGGTTTTAATAAGTGTCTATTGTTGTCAATCCAAGCTTTTAAATTGAAGGGTTTTTGTATAGCCATGATTTTTAGAATTAGGGATATAAAATGGGTTTAATGCAGTAAATATAGCTTTTTTAGTTTTATTCTAAAAACCACCACAATACATTTATATTTGTCTTTATGATCGACCTATCTTTACTAAATAAAAACGCAATTGTTTGTGGAAGTACACAAGGAATTGGAAAATCAATTGCCATAGAATTAGCCGAATTAGGGGCTAATGTAACTTTAGTGGCTAGAAATGAGGAGGCTTTAAAAATTGTTTTAGCCGAATTGGATAAAAGTAAAAATCAAAAACACCAATATTTAGTAGCCGATTTTTCGGATTCTTTACATGTAAAATTCAAAGCCAACGAATATGCGCTGCAAAATAGCATCGATATTTTGGTTAATAATACCGGCGGACCTCCTGCTGGAGCCATAGTAGATGCCGAAATTAATTCATTTATGGCCGCTTATCAAAGTCATTTATTATGCAATCATGCATTGGTTCAAGCATTTTTACCTAGTATGAAAAAAAATAATTGGGGAAGAATTATCAATATTATTTCTACTTCAGTAAAACAACCATTAAAAGGTTTAGGCGTTTCAAATGCAACCAGAGCAGCCGTTGCAGGTTGGGCAAAAACTTTAAGTTTTGAAGTAGCTAAATATGGTATTACCGTAAATAATGTTTTACCTGGTGCTACTAAAACGGTGCGTCTAGAAAATATTATCAATTCTAAAGCAGCAAAAACGAACAATCAAATCGAAGAAATAGAAGCGGAGATGTTAGCCGAAATTCCAGCGGGTAGATTTGGTAATCCAGAGGAAGTAGCTGCATTAACAGCATTTTTGGCGAGCCCTGCAGCCGCATACATTAACGGACAAAGCATTGCCGTTGATGGTGGTAGAACCATGGCATTTTAATATTTTTAAATGAAGAAAATTCTCAATTATATAAATGGTGAATTAATGGCGCCTCATGCCGGAAATTACCTCGATAATATTGAACCAGCAACTGGTTTAGCTTATTCACTTATTCCAGATTCTGATGCGCAAGATATTGATATGGCTGTTGCTGCAGCTAAAGCGGCAAGTACAGATTGGGCCAATATGCATTACGAAAAAAGAGCGGCCATTATTGAAAAAATTGCTGCAGGTATAGAAAGCAGGATGGAAGAATTTGTCATGGCAGAATCTTTAGATAATGGAAAACCACAGTGGCTTGCTAGACAAGTAGACATTCCAAGAGCGGTTCATAATTTTAGATTTTTTGCAACAGGCATTCAACATTTTAGTTCTGAGTCTCACTATATGGAAGGCTTAGGGGTTAATTATACTACGAGAAGACCAATAGGTGTGGTGGCTTGTATTGCACCATGGAATTTACCTTTGTATTTATTTTCTTGGAAAATTGCGCCTGCATTAGTGGCGGGTAATTGTGTGGTTGCTAAACCAACAGAGGTTACACCCTATACTGCTTATTTATTATCCGAAGTGTGTATTGCCGCTGGATTACCAAAGGGCGTATTAAATATTGTACATGGTTTAGGTTCGAAAATAGGTGATGTAATTTCTTTACACCCAGATATTAAAGCCATTTCTTTTACGGGTGGTACCAGCACAGGTAAACGCATTGCAAGCCTTGCTGCGCCTATGTTTAAGAAGTTATCATTAGAGTTAGGCGGTAAAAATCCGACAATTATTTTTGCCGATTGCAATTTTGATAAAATGCTGAAAACGGTTTTAAGATCTTCTTTCGAAAATCAAGGACAGATTTGTTTATGTGGTTCGAGAATTTTGGTAGAAAGACCTATTTATGAAAAATTTAAATTGGCTTTTGTTGAAAAAGTAAAAGCATTAACAGTAGGAGATCCAAATGAAGAAGTCAATTTAGGCGCTATTGTTTCTAAAAATCATTTCGAAAAAATCTTATCTTATATTGAATTAGCCAAACAAGAAGGTGGCACTATTTTAGCCGGTGGAAATGCGCTGAAACCCAATGGTAGATGCGAAAATGGCTATTTTATAGCACCTACTATTATAGAAGGATTAAGCATTCATTGCCGTACCAATATGGAAGAAATATTTGGCCCGGTAGTAACAATCATGCCATTTGATACCGATGAAGAAGTAATCGCTTATGCGAATACGAGCGAGTACGGATTAGCTTGTAGTATATGGACCGAAAATTTAACTAAAGCACACCAAATGGCAGATGCAATTCAATGTGGAATTATTTGGGTGAATTGTTGGTTGTTAAGAGATTTACGCACACCATTTGGTGGCATGAAGAGCTCAGGTGTAGGTAGAGAAGGGGGTTGGGAGGCATTGCGCTTTTTCACAGAACCTAAAAACATTTGTATAAAATATTAAATATTATGTCGACAATTATTAATTCGTCTAAAGCACCCGAACCAGTAGGTTTATATCCACATGCGCGTAGAGTAGGAAATTTATTGTTTTTATCGGGCGTAGGCCCACGCGAAAAAGGCACTAAAAAAATACCTGGAGTAGAACTCAACGATCAAGGAGAAATAATTTCTTACGACATTGAAACCCAATGTAGATCGGTGTTTAACAATGTAAAGTTAATTTTAGAAGAAGCAGGTTCTTCTTGGGAAAACTTAGTAGATGTAACGGTTTATTTAACCAATATGAAAGCGGATTTCAAAAAATACAACGAAATTTATGCAGAATATTTTGCAAGTAATTTACCATGCAGAACAACCTGCGAAATTAATTGCTTGCCAACACCTATTGCCATTGAGTTAAAGTGTATTGCAACCATCGAATAAATAAATGAATAGCTACGATGTAGAAGGTATTGGAACCATTGTTTACCATGAATATGGTGAGGGTGATCAATACCTTTTTGCATTCCATGGCTATGGCATGAATGGTAAACAATTTCAAAATTTACCTTCTTATTTTTTATCAAAATACAAAGTAATTGGTATTAATTTATTCTTTCACGAAGGCAGCGAAATTAAACCTTATAGCCTAAGAAAAATTCGAGAAGGACTGGCAAAAAAGGATATTACAAAGCTCTTAGCGCCACTTTTACAAAAATATGAAGTAATGGATTTTGCCATTGCAGGTTATTCTATTGGAAGTAATTTCGCACTGAGCTTAATGGAATTTTATGCAGATCGTATTAAGCAAATTTATTTGTTTGCGCCAGATGGAATTCAACCCAATACTTTTTTAAAAAATACGACAGCCAGTCCATTTTGGAATTATCTTTTTTATAAAATTGCTTACCATCAAAGTTTATTGCCATTTCTTTTGAAAATAAGCAACCAAGTTCATTTGTTAAATAACGAATTGTATGGTATTGCTTATGCCGAAGTAGATACTTTGGAAAAAAGAAAAGCAGTTTATAATTGCATGACTTATCAAAAAAATATAGTTCCAGATATTGCAAAGGTGGAAAGCAATATTCGAAAATATGAAATACCGGTAGTAATGGTTTATGGTAAAAGAGATGGTTTATTTCCCCTTCAAACAGGCGCCAATTTTTTAGTAGATTACCCCTTTAAAACGCTTTATAACTTTGATTTTGGTCATTTTATGATTATTCCAGCCTTAGACGAAGCCTTAACAAAACAAGCATGATACTAGCCAAAAGAAGTGTATTGTTTTCTAGATTTTTTGCTATTCTTTTGAAAAGAATCTTAACCAAAAGATTTCATCAAATTAGCGTAGAGGAAATTCCTATCCGAAAAGACCATTCGATTTTATTATTGTGCAATCATTTTTCGTGGTGGGATGGATTTTTAGCAGGCCATTTAATTGATAGTTATTTCCATAAAAATTTTCATATCATGATGCAAGAAGATCATATTGAAAAAAGAAAATGGCTACGCTATTTGGGTGGATTTTCTATTAAAAAATCATCTAGAGAAAGTGTAAAAAGCTTACAATATGCAGCCGAATTATTGAATGATTCGCAAAATTCGGTGGTGTTATTCCCCCAGGGTGCCCTAAATTCGATGCATTGCGAGCAAATCGATTTAGCTAAAGGCTACGAATATTTGATTAAAAATATCAAAGGGAATTGTCAAATTATTTTTGCTGCAAATGTGATGGATTATTTCGAATCTTTTAAACCCAGTGTATATATTAGTTTATTAGATTGTGGTACAAATCATACCATCGATTTTGAAAAGCTACCAGCGCTTATTAACGCGCATTATACATCAGCGAAAAAGAAACAAATTAGATTAAATTAATCTCGGTCTCTTAGAAAAGGGTATTGACGGCGCAACAATTGTAGATGCGATTTACTCAAATCTATATTTTCTATACTGGCTTCATCTGTAAAATACAATTCTTCGCCGTATGGGTCATACACTGCCGAATGCCCGTTATGCTCAATTTCATTGGCATCTAAGCCCACGCGATTACAAGCAACAACATAACATTGGTTTTCTATTGCTCGTGCTTTTAATAAAGCATCCCAATGTGTAATTCTTTTACTTGGCCAATTCGCCACCACTAATAGTACATCGTAATCTGTGGTATTTCTGCACCAAGTAGGAAATCTTAAATCGTAACAAACAATGGGTTTTATTTTCCAGCCTAGGTATTCGATCAAGCAATGTTGCGCACCAGCATTATAATTTTTAGGTTCGTCGGCCATGCCAAACAAATGTTTTTTATCGTAACTAATGCATTTTCCATCGGCTTGCATCCAAACAAATCGATTAAAATATTGGTTGTTTTCTTTGATAATTAAACTACCTGCAATCACCACATTTTTAGCCATAGCTAATTCGCGCATCCAAGTAATGGTTTCGCCATTCATATCTTCTGCAAAAGCTGCTGCTTGCATCGTAAAACCAGTATTAAACATTTCTGGTAAAACAAAAACATGGGTGTTTTCGGTAAATTTATTGATCTTTTCGGCAAACATTTTCCGATTTTTCAACTTATCTTCCCAGTATAAATTACTTTGAATAATTGTTACCTTTAATTGATCCATTCTCAAAATTATGATATTTAAAACAAAAGAAACCAAACTATTCATCATTTTAGCTAGTTTTTTTATTGCCAATGCCATCATTGCAGAATTTATTGGGGTTAAGATATTTTCTGTAGAAGGAACCTTAGGTTTAATTCCTTTAGATATCAGTTTATTTGGCATTGAGCATTTATCCTTGAACATGTCGGCGGGCGTATTAAATTGGCCCATTGTATTTATCATGACCGATTTAATCAACGAGTATTTTGGTAAAAAAGGAGTGAAGACCTTGTCTTATATTGCCGTAACCATGATTGCTTATGGATTTTTAACCGTGTATGCATCTATTCAATTAATGCCTGCTAATTTTTGGATTAGTAAACAATTAAGCAATGGGATGTTGATTGATATGAATTTGGCTTATAATTC
>CANJWU010000072.1 GCA_947478655.1 Sphingobacteriales bacterium
GCCAGATATTATTTTAGCTATTCATAAAGAATATTTAGCAGCTGGTGCCGATATCATCGAAACCAATACTTTTAGTTGTAATTCGATTTCATTAGAAGATTACCAAATGCCCGAATTGGTTTATGAACTCAATTTCGAAGGGGCTAAAATTGCCAGAGCAGCAGCAGACGAATTTACAAAATTAGATCCTAGCAAACCAAGGTTTGTTGCGGGTGCAATTGGTCCAACTACGCGCACTTTATCTTTATCGCCAGATGTAAATGATCCAGGTTTTAGAGCGATGCATTTCGACGAATTAGCAGCAACCTATGCCGAACAAATTAAAGGTTTAATGGATGGTGGATCTGATGTTATTTTAATTGAAACTATTACCGATACCTTAAATGCAAAAGCCTGTTTGTTTGCCATAGATGCCTATGCAAAAACAAGTGGCAAAAAAATTCCAGTGATGATTTCGGGTACCATCACCGATGCCAGTGGTAGAATTTTATCTGGACAAACAACCGAAGCATTTTTAAATTCTGTTACGCATATTGATTTATTAAGCATTGGATTAAACTGCGCTTTAGGGGCAAAAGAAATGCGCCCTTATATCGAAGAGTTAGCCAACAAAGCAGAAGTATATGTAAGTGCATATCCTAATGCAGGCTTACCCAACGAGTTTGGAGAATACGATGAAAGTCCGGAAAAAATGTGTGTACACATACAAGATTTTGTGGAAAGCGGATTTTTAAATATTGTTGGTGGATGTTGTGGAACTACGCCAGATCATATTCGTGCCATTGCTACCGAAGCGGCAAAAGCAAAACCCCGCGAAATAAAAAAGCAAGAACCATACACAAGATTAAGTGGATTAGAGCCTTTGGTATTAACGCCAATAACCAATTTTGTAAACATAGGCGAACGAACCAATGTAACGGGCTCTCCTAAATTTGCGAAATTAATTTTAGCTGGTGATTTTGATGCTGCATTGGCTGTTGCCAGACAACAAGTAGAAGGTGGTGCGCAAATCATAGACGTAAACATGGACGAAGGCATGCTCGACTCCGAAGCAGCCATGGTGAAGTTTTTAAATTTAATTGCTTCCGAACCCGATATTGCCAAATTGCCTATCATGATTGATTCTTCTAAATGGTCGGTTATTGAAGCAGGTTTAAAATGCGTACAAGGAAAAGCAATTGTTAATTCTATTTCCTTAAAAGAAGGAGAAGAAAATTTTATTGCCTATGCACATAAAGTAAAAAGTTATGGCGCGGCTATGGTAGTAATGGCTTTTGACGAAAAAGGCCAAGCTGATTCTTACGAAAGAAGAATTGAAATCTGTAAAAGGTCTTACGATATCTTAACTAATATTGTGGGCTTCGCTGCACAAGATATTATTTTCGATCCAAATATTTTAACAGTTGCAACGGGTTTAGAAGAGCATAATAATTATGCGGTAGATTTTATCAACGCAACCAAATGGATTAAACAAAACTTACCCTTAGCGAAAGTAAGTGGTGGGGTGAGTAATATTTCTTTCTCTTTCAGAGGAAATAACATGGTAAGAGAAGCCATGCATTCGGCATTTTTATATCATGCTATTCAAGCAGGTCTCGACATGGGCATTGTGAATGCCGGCATGTTAGAAGTATATGAAGAAATTCCTAAAGATTTACTCGTATTAGTAGAAGATGTTTTGTTGAATAGAAATCCAGATGCAACCGAACGTTTGGTTAATTTTGCAGAACAATTAAAGGGTAAAAATAAAGAAGTCACAAAAGAAGAACAACTCTGGCGCAAAGGTACCGTACAAGAGCGTTTAACACATTCGTTAGTTAAAGGTATCATCGAGTTTTTAGATGAAGATGTAGAAGAAGCAAGAAAGATTTTTGAAAGACCCATTCAAGTAATCGAAGGTCCTTTAATGGATGGTATGAATGTGGTAGGTGATTTGTTTGGTGCGGGTAAAATGTTTTTGCCACAAGTGGTGAAAAGTGCAAGGGTAATGAAAAAAGCAGTGGCTTATTTATTACCATTTATCGAAGAAGAAAAATTAGCCAATCCTAATTTATCACAAAGTTCATCGCAAGGCAAGGTATTGTTAGCAACCGTAAAAGGCGATGTACACGATATTGGAAAAAATATTGTGGGTGTGGTATTGGCTTGTAATAATTACGAAGTAATTGATTTGGGGGTAATGGTGCCGGCTTCTAAAATTTTAGAAGAAGCAAAAAAACACCAAGTAGATATTATTGGATTAAGCGGTTTAATTACACCATCATTAGACGAGATGGTGCATTTTGCAAAAGAAATGGAACGAGAAGGATTAAACACGCCATTAATTATTGGCGGAGCAACTACTTCTAGAATTCATACAGTTGTTAAAATTAATCCAAACTATGCAGGCCCAGTAGTGCATGTATTAGATGCCAGTCGATCGGTTACGGTGGTAAGTAATTTATTGAATAAAGAAACACGTAAAAGTTACATCGCAGAAATTGCAGCCGATTACGAAAAAACAAATATCGAATATTTAGCAAAGGCCACGACAAAATCAGTGAAGCCAATTGCAGATGCGCGCGCAAGAAAGTTGCCAATTGATTGGGCAAACGAAACGCCTGTAAAACCAGCAGCATTGGGGCTGCAGGTATTTGATAATTTTGATTTGAATGAATTAGCACAATATATAGATTGGACGCCTTTCTTCCATACCTGGGAGTTGCGTGGTAGCTATCCAAAAATTTTCAACGACGAATACGTTGGTATAGAAGCCAAAAAATTATTCGATGATGCCAATGTGCTATTGAAAAAAATTATCGACGAAAAATTACTCACGGCGAAAGGTGTTGTTGGATTTTTCCCTGCAAATAGTGTAGGTGATGACATCGAAATTTACGCAGATGAAAACCGAAGTTCCACTATTGCCACCATTCACACTTTACGCCAACAAGCCGAAAAGGCCGACCTTACGCCTTATTACGCCTTATCCGATTTTGTGGCACCAAAAGAAAGCGCTAAGCAAGATTATTTCGGTGCCTTTGCGGTTACTACCGGCATTGGTATAGAAAAAATGGTCGAAGAATTTGAAAAAAACCACGACGACTATAATTCAATTATGGTGAAAGCCTTAGCCGATCGATTAGCCGAAGCTTTTGCAGAAAGATTGCATCAAATTGTTAGAAAAGACATTTGGGCTTATGCGAAAAATGAAACTTTATCTAACGAAGAATTAATCAAAGAGAAATATACGGGAATTCGTCCGGCGCCAGGCTATCCGGCCTGTCCAGACCATACCGAAAAAAGAACACTATTCGATTTATTAGCTGTTGAAGCAAATACAGGTATCAACCTTACCGAAAATTTTGCGATGTATCCAACAGCAGCGGTAAGTGGATTTTATTTTGCACATCCGCAAGCAAGGTATTTTGGTTTAGGAAAAATTGGTAAAGATCAAGTAATTGATTACGCCGAAAGAAAAGGTTTAACATTAGCAGAAACAGAAAGATGGTTAGCGCCAAACTTGGCTTATTAAAAAATAACAAATGAAAGTAGTAGAGCATATTAAAAACGCAAAGAAAACATTGTTTTCTTTCGAACTTTTGCCACCATTAAAAGGCAAAGGCATTCAGTCGATTTTTGACACCATTGATCCACTGATGGAATTCAATCCACCATTTATAGATGTAACTTATCATCGCGAAGATTTTATTTATAAGCAAAGAGAAAACGGCTTATTAGAAAAGGTAGCCTATCGAAAAAGACCAGGTACCGTAGCTATTTGCGCGGCTATTATGCATCGTTACAAAGTAGATGCTGTGCCACATTTAATTTGCGGAGGATTTACCAAAGAAGAAACAGAAAACGCATTAATCGAATTAGATTTTTTAGGAATCGATAATGTGTTGGTGTTAAGAGGCGATTCGCGTAAAGCAGAACCCAATTTTATTCCAACACCAGGTGGGCATGCATTTGCTTCCGAATTATTAAAACAAGTGAGTGATTTAAACAATGGTGTTTATATGCACGAAGAAGGAGAACTTTCTACAGCAACTGATTTTTGTATTGGTGTAGCAGGGTATCCCGAAAAACATTTCGAAGCACCAAACATGAAAACCGATATGGCTTACTTGAAAAACAAAATCGATTTAGGAGCAGAATTTATTGTTACCCAAATGTTTTTTGACAATCAAAAATACATTGATTTTGTAGCACAATGCAGAGCCAATGGTATTCATGTGCCCATTGTTCCAGGCTTAAAAGCAATCACAGGTAAAAAACAATTAATTAATTTGCCAAAAATATTTAATATTGATATTCCAAGTGATTTGTCGGAAGCCATCAATCAATGTAAAACAGATGCAGATGTAAAAAAAGTTGGGGTAGATTGGTTAATTCAACAATCAAAAGGTTTGATTGAAGCAGGAGCGCCAGTATTGCACTATTATACTATGGGCAATGCCGAACCAACATTACAAATTGCTAAAGCAATATTTTAAATAAATAATTTTGAAAGGATTAGTCATTAAATCTACCGGCAGCTGGTACCATGTTCATTTAGAAGATGGCACTTTACTAGATTGTAGAATTAAAGGCAAATTTAGAATCAAAGGGATTAAAACAACCAATCCAATTGCAGTTGGCGATCAAGTAAGTGTAGAAATAGACGAAGAATCTGAAGCCAGAACGGGTTTGATTTACGATTTAGCAGAAAGAAAAAATTACATCATTCGCAAGTCGATTAATTTATCAAAACAAACACAGATTATTGCCTCAAATATAGACCAAGCTTTATTGGTTGTCACTTTGAGCAAACCACGCACTTCATTTGGTTTTATCGATCGTTTTTTAGTGACAGCAGAAGCCTACCATATTCCGGTTGTTTTATTATTCAATAAAATTGATCAATATGATGCCGAAGACCTTGCTTTTTTGGATGAGGTAATCGAGTTATATGAGAAGATTGGTTATCCCTGTCGAAAAATTTCTGCATTGAAATCAATCGGCATTAAAGAATTAAAAGAGCAAATTGCAGGTCAAACATCTTTGCTTTCGGGGCATTCGGGCGTTGGAAAATCTACGCTTATCAATCAAATAATTCCTAATGCAATTATTCGCACCTCCACTATTTCTGCTGCTTCCGAAAAAGGGATTCATACAACAACATTTGCAGAAATGCACCCATTAGAAATGGGAGGGTATATTATTGACACGCCAGGCATTAGAGAATTAGGGGTGGTAGATATTCCCGACGAAGAATTAGCACATTATTTTCCAGAAATGAAAAAAGTGATGAGTCGCTGTAAATTCCATAATTGCAAACACCTCAACGAGCCCAATTGCGCTGTAAAAGAAGCCTACGAAAAAGGTATTATTGCAATTCCTAGATACGAAAGCTACCTTAGTATTATGGCAAACGAAGATAATCGCCGTTAGTACAATGGTTACCCAATAAAATAAAAACAGATGTATTCGGTGCAGATATGCAATTGCAATTAAGCAAGGCACTGTAACAATTATCATGAATACTAACGATAAAGAAAGACCTTAATATGGAAATTAAAGAAGCACAAAATTTAGTTGATCAATGGATCAAAACAAATGGAATTAGGTATTTCAACGAATTAACCAATATGGCTATCTTAACCGAAGAAGTTGGTGAGGTGGCTAGAATTATTGCAAGAAAATACGGCGAACAGTCTTTTAAAAATAAAGAAGAAGAAATAAATTTAGCCGACGAATTAGCCGACGTATTATTTGTGGTTATTTGTTTAGCCAATCAAACAGGTGTAGATTTAACCGATGCACTCGATAAAAATTTAGCCAAAAAAACAAATAGAGATAAGGAAAGACATGAAAAAAATGAAAAACTTAAATAAGGTATTAGTATGCTTGCTATTGGCAAGCATTGTTATGCTTTCTTGTAAAAAAGAAAAAAAGGTATTCCAAACTTTCGATCACAAAGCCTTTATGTTAGATACCATGAATGGAAGTAGAGGATCGGTATATATATTTTTAGCTCCAGAATGTCCATTGAGCGAAAATTACACCTTAACCATTAATCAACTGCAAGCGCAATTTGCAGATTCTGGATTGCGATTTTATGCGGTAATATCTGGTCAGTTATTTGATTCTGCAGCCATCGGATTTTATGCGAATAGGTTTCCTTTAGGCTTGCCTTTATTAGTAGACAC
>CANJWU010000073.1 GCA_947478655.1 Sphingobacteriales bacterium
ACGCCACCGGTGGTATCTAATTTATAATGTTTAGCCAAATTAAATTGATGGATGACGGCTAATTTCGTTTCATCAGATTTTAATATTTGTAATAATTGTTCTCCATCTTCGTCGGTTCCAAATTCTAATAAATTATATCTTGCAGTTCCAGGTTCTGTTAATAAACTGGTCGAGATTTTAGCATTCGTAGTTGGGTAAAAAATTACACTGGCCTTATACTCTGGCGTAATAAATGCAGGGCCTGTAAAAATAAAAACGATTACGGAAACTAGCACGGAGCTCCCCGCAATTACCCATTTCCATTTCATGACTAATTTTATCAAATAAAAAATATCAAATGAATAGTCGTTTTGTACTTCTTTGTCCATGTTTTATTAATTAAAAAGGAAAGCCAAAGGTAAGATTTTAAAAGAAAACTTATTCTTCTGCTTTGATAATATTATTCAGTTGTTTAAAGGAGATTAAACGCAAAATACTCAGAAATAGTATACTTAATAGCAAAGCAATTATAATGCTCCATAATGTGGGTAGGTGGTAGTTGGCTAACAACAGGCTTGCCATATAGCTTAAAAGCAGGGCTACGACTAGTTTAATGATCGTTAACATTTTGATTTTCAAGGAAAAAACTTTTGTAGCAAAATAGAAATGTGCCAATGCAACAAAACCAAAACTGAGCATTGCATTCCAAGCGCAAGCTATTGCACCATATTTAGGGATGAATATAAGGTTGGCTAATACATTAAAAACAACCGCAATGCCTGCAATTTTATTGAGTAATGAAATATTGCCATTTGCCGTTAATAAAGTGCCACAAACATAAGTGATACAACTGGCCACAAAACTAACCAACAATAAACCCAATAATTTACCAGCAAAGGCTGCATGTTGTAGGTATAGTAATTCCATCAAAGGCATGCTAAAAACATATACTACAAGGGCAAATGCAAAAGCAGGGAAAACCAGTAATTTAAAACCTGTTTTGACCATGGGCTCGACCGATGCTTTGTCTTTAATTAATCTCGAAAATAGGGGATAAAGCAAGCCAGAAAATAAAATAGCAATCATATTGGCTGCGTCGATTAATCGATAGGCAGCAGCATAAATGCCCACTTCTTCGTTGCCATTTGGATGCATCATTTTTAGTAAAACGGTATCCATTTTTGCATATAGCACCATTAATAAAGCTAACAAAGCAAAAGGAAAACTTTCTTTGATAATGAGCAAACAAAACTTTTTATCAAATTTAAAATTTGGGTTAATGCAGTAAAACTTTACAATAAAAAAGGAAACAGCTGCGGTAATTCCAAAGGAGATTAATTGCAAAATACAAAAAAGTTGAATGTCTAAAAAGCCTTTTAGGCTTGGGATGTAGAGAAACACACCTACAAATACTATCATTAACATTTTATCTAAAATAGAAATAAATGTATCTGTTTTAAATAAATGCAAGCCCGATAAATTAGAGCGATTATACAGTACAATAGAGTTTAATATTTGAGAAAAACCCAGCAAAAGAACCAAGTTCAATTCTATTTTATTTTGTTCACTAAAAATAAAATACCAAAGCAAAAGAAGTATAAAATAGGGAACAGTTAAAACAATTTTAAAAACAGAGATGCGGCTAAAGTATTTGGTGAGTAGATGATTGTTTTGTGCAATGTGTCGATTGTTGAAATTGGTTATACCGGGATCGAGTATAACACTTAAAATAAAACTCAAGTTAAACAGCGCATAAAATAAGCCATATGCATTGCTACCAACTGCGTTCTGCAAGCCTCGATCAATTCCAAATAAGTAAAGCGGCTTGATTAATAAATTAACAAAGACCAGTAGGATAAGATTGAGGATAAATTTTCGTTGCATATTTGAAATCAATACAAAGAAATTAAATTTATCTTTGTATTGCGACATTTCGGCTAAAATAAGCATTTAATGAAAAAAGAAGATTTTATATATGCGAGCAGTATTTGCTGTTCTACCTGGATCAATGGCTTTAAAAAGCCTCAAAACATCCATGTATCGCGTATTTTGATCGTCAAATTGGATGAAATTGGAGATATGGTCAATGCCATCCCCGTTTTTCAAGCGCTTAAAAATACCTATCCCAGTGCTTCGCAAACTTTATGGTGTAAACCATTTGTAAAGCCTTTAATGGAACCGATGGCAGCAATAGATCATATTGTATTGTCTACAAAAGAACTCAGTGGCAAATACGATTTGATAATAGAATTGCGTGGCACATTTGAATCCATTCTATATGCTTTGTTGCATCCACCACAATACCGATTAGACCGAGCAAGCGTACGCTTAAAAAATAAATTAAACAAAGGTGTGCATCCGCACGAGGTGTTTACGAATTTGCAAATCATCGAATCTTTGTTAACTGAAATACCCTCGGAACCTTCTATTTTATTGAGTTTTACGGAGTCGGATGAAAAAATTGTACAACAATATTTAACAGGCAATCAGCTTAATCGCTTTGCTGTTTTTCATTGTGGAGCTAGAAAAAAATTACGCCAATGGAAAGAATCAAATTTTATTCAAGCGGCAAGCTATTTAAAAAATACGCATTCGCTTGATATTATTTTTGCAGGCGACGATGCTGATTTAGCAATGATCTCGCGCATGCAAGCCGCCCTTGATTTTAAAAGTTACACGGTTGCTGGGCATTTTTCCTTGTCGTCTTTTGGTGCTTTGTGCAAACAAGCCCAGGTTTTTTTAGGTAACGAAAGCGGCCCTTTGCACATTGCAGCAGCTAGTGGTTGTCCTGTTTTGGGCTTATTTGGTCCGGGTGAGCCTAAGGTTTTTTATCCATGGGGCGCTAAGGCACATTTCTTGCACGAAGTATTGGAATGCAACCCTTGCGACCAAATCAATTGTAAATACCCAGAAAATACTTGTATGGATCGGATCAGTGTAGCGGCTGTGCAAGAAAAATTGAACGAAATTATTTTGCAGTAATTTTTTTTGCTTTGATTAATAAGTTGGGGCTAAATACCATTGCCCTGGTAGAGCGAGCAGTAGCAAAAATAACAAGCTTAATAAAAAACTTCACTACCAACCATATTATTTTTCTAAAAATTTCTTTGATGATATTGTTGCTGCGCATCAAAGAATTTAATACTTGAATTTCCGAAAAGCCTGCGGTTAATAATACTTGATTTGCAGAAGAATAATTTAAATAATTTTCGTGGGTAAAATCGCCATTGGCAAAAAGTGTTGCAAAAGGCGCATCCAAGTTAGGTGTTCTGAATATTGCTATCCCATTAGCTTTCAGCGAATTTCTAACGGCGTTTAACACTTCCATTAATTCATCTTTTGAAAAATGCTCGATTATATCTATACCGGTAATCACATCAAATTTTTCTAAATTTTCTTTAAGGAATGGTAAAAGATCTTGCAATTCAATTTCCGACAAGCCAATAGATTGCGCCATTTTTACTTGGCCTTCACTTAAATCGATTCCTTTTAAATTATGATAGCCGTTTTTCTTTAGCATATAAATTAAAGAACCAAATCCGCAACCAATATCTAAAATCGCTGCATCGAGGTTATTAGGCATCAAAGGCAAAATTTCTTTCGCCAATAAATATTCTTCCGATTTTATTTTCGCTTCCATATTTAAGGAAAAAGTTCTACCCGATTGACTATTAAAGTAATCTTGATAAAATAGTTGACGGTACTTAAATTCTGGAGGCATAAAATTTATCGCTAATTCACAAATATAAATTTTAAATTTGAACAGTATATATGTTAAAGTTAAGGTATCAAAAAAAATTAATAGAAGCGGGCTGCGATGAAGCAGGAAGAGGTTGTTTAGCCGGTCCGGTTTTTGCAGCAAGCGTCATATTGCCTTCCCATTTTGAGCATCCCGACTTGAACGACTCCAAGCAATTGACTGAAAATAAGCGAGATGAATTGCGAATATTTATCGAAGCGCATGCATTGGCCTTTGCAGTAGCGACTTGCAGTGCAGCAGAAATTGACGAGATCAATATCTTGAAAGCATCATTTTTGGCTATGCACAGAGCCATTGATCAATTAACGACTCGCCCGCAATTGCTATTAATTGATGGCAATCGCTTTACCACTTACCAGGATATACCACACCACTGTATCATTAAGGGCGATAGTAAATTTCAATCCATTGCGGCGGCTTCGATCTTAGCAAAAACCTACCGAGACGAATACATGTTAAAAATTGCAGCAGATTATCCGGCTTATCGATGGGAACGTAATAAAGGATATCCAACCAAGGCACACCGCGATGCTATTGCAAAACATGGTGCAACGGAGCACCATCGTATGACTTTCACCTTATTGCCACAACAGCTTAAAATGCTTTAATTGCATTTTTTTTATTAATTTCGCCACATAAAATTTTACTATGAAAAACACTGCATTAACCGATAAACATATTCAATTAAACGCCAAAATGGTTCCTTTTGCTGGGTATAATATGCCAGTTCAATACGAAGGTATCAACGCAGAACACGAAACTGTTAGAAAAGCAGTAGGTGTTTTCGATGTTTCACATATGGGCGAGTTTATTTTAAAAGGTGCAGATGCTTTAGACTTAATACAACGCGTGGTATCTAATGATGCATCGAAATTGGTAGACGGTAAAGTACAATACGCTTGTTTGCCAAATGAGCAAGGCGGTATAGTAGACGATTTATTGGTGTATCGCATCGACGAAAAAACATACATGTTAGTGGTGAATGCGTCTAACATCGAAAAAGATTGGAATTGGATTAGTAAATTCAATACTAAAAATGTAGAGATGCATAATATTTCAGATAAAACTTCTTTATTGGCTGTTCAAGGACCTTTAGCGGCAAAAGCGCTACAATCATTGACTAGCTTGGATTTGGCTGCAATGGAATATTATACTTTTCAAAAAGGTGTTTTTGCCGGAATAGAAAATGTAGTTGTTTCTGCGACAGGATATACAGGTGCTGGAGGTTTCGAAATTTATTGCGATAACGAACATGCATTGCAAATTTGGGATGCTATTTTTAAAGCAGGCGCCGAATTTGGCATTAAGCCAATTGGTTTAGGTGCACGCGATACTTTGCGTTTAGAAATGGGGTTTTGTTTGTATGGAAATGATATCAACGACACTACATCGCCTATTGCTGCTGGGTTAGGTTGGATTACCAAATTCACTAAGGAGTTCACGAACGATAAAAATTTATTACAACAAAAAGAAAACGGCGTTCCACAAAAGTTAATTGGATTCGAAATGATGGAGCGTGGTATTCCTCGTCACGATTATAAAATTGTAGATGCCAGTGGAGCAGAAATTGGAATCGTAACTTCTGGTACGCAATCACCTTCTTTGCAAAAAGCAATTGGCATGGGTTATGTGAATACTGCATACACAAAAGAAGGTTCAGAAATTTTCATTGCTATTCGTGATCAAAAAATAAAAGCGACCGTTGTTAAATTCCCTTTTTATAAATCATAAATGTCTCGACAAATAGAAGTTTGCTTGAGCCCTGTTTTGGTGCCGCATTATCAAATGGCGGGACGCATTGTGGTGGTGATAGATATTTTTAGAGCGAGTTCTTCTATTTGTTATGGTATCGATAATGGTGCCCATGCTATTATTCCAGTTGCCACTGTAGACGAGTGTTTGAGCTATGCTGGCAAAGGATTTTTGTTAGCCGCAGAACGCAATGGCGAAGTGGTTGAAGGTTTTGATTTTGGAAATTCACCATATAGTTATACTGCCGAAAAAGTAAAAGGACAAACAGTTGTACTAACTACAACCAATGGCACCTTTGCTATTCAGCAAGCAAAGCAAGCAGATCAAATTGTATTGGGTTCTTTTTTAAATCTAACCAGTATTTGTAATTGGTTAGTAGCGCAAGAAAAAGATGTATTGCTACTTTGCTCGGGTTGGAAAAATAAATTCAATTTAGAAGACACGCTATTTGCTGGTGCAGTTTTTCATCGAATCAAAAAATCTTTTACGCATTTTTGCGATGCCGCCATTGCTGCTGAAGACTTGTATCTACAAGCGCAATCTGATTTACGCGGCTATTTATTAAAATCTTCGCATAGTCAACGATTAAAAGAATTGAATATTGAAAACGATATTCAATTTTGTTTAAAACAAGA
>CANJWU010000074.1 GCA_947478655.1 Sphingobacteriales bacterium
AAAGACTAAAGGATTTTTTTAGCCAATACATAATCATTTAACCAAAACTCGGCAAATGGAATATCGACTGTTTCGATAATTTCATAGCCGAGTTTTTCATAAAATGATAGAGCAGGATTTTTTCTATTCACATTTAAATGCAAATAATTAGCGCCTAATCCAGCCACTTCTTTTTCTACTTCGCTAAGTAAGTTCCTTCCAAAGCCTTTGTTTTGTTCACTTGGAAGCAAATACAACTTGTGCAATTTATAGGTATTGATTGGCTCCTCTAATTTGCCATAAGAGGCAAAGCCAATTGGCCTATCTGCTTGGTATAAAATTAAAAACGCGTGTTTGTAAAAATCCATTTGTTTAAAAATGGATTCTGGCGTGTACATTTCGCCAAACATGTATTCGATTTGCGCTTGTGAAATAACATCTTCATAGGTAACAAACCAAGTGTCGTAAGCAATCTTGACTATTGTAGGAATGTCTTCAATACTTGCTAATTTAATAGAAACCTGATTCATTTATTGCTTTTTGAGATTTACTAATTTGATAAAATACAATAAATGCCCTGCTAAAAAAGACATCGTTCCAATTAAGAAAAAGAAATTAGCAATTCTGTTTGCAGTAGATGGATAAGTGATCATGCCGGTGAACAACATCAATAGACATAATAAATAAGCATTCCTTGCATTGTTATCTGCTGGGTTAATTTGCATTTGAATGGGTATTTTAAATCCAAAGTAAAAAACAATTGCAGCGATTAGTGCAGTCGCCATGATGATTATATATAAGGACAATTGATAAGTTGAGAACTCGGCACTTGGGAACATAAAATGTATAACAATTGCAATGATTGCTAATGCAGCAGCCGAAAGCGCTAAGCGCAAACAGATTGATTGGTGGTTCTCTAGAAAATTCATTTGAATATTTTTTTCAAAAATACATTTCTTTATATGATATTTGAAATAATTAATCATATTGAACATTAAATTAAATATATGAAAGCATATGTATTTCCTGGTCAAGGAGCTCAATTTGTCGGAATGGGAAAAGAATTGTATGAAAATTCTGACTTAGCAAAAGCCATGTTTGAAAAAGCAAACGAAATTATTGGATTTAGGATTACAGATTTAATGTTCGATGGAACAGACGAAGATTTAAAACAAACGAGCGTAACCCAACCAGCCATATTTTTACACTCTGTAATTCTTGGAAGTGTTTTACCAGACTTTAAACCCGACATGGTTGCAGGTCATTCATTAGGTGAATTCTCTGCATTGGTTATGAATAAAACTTTAACATTTGAAGATGCATTGAGATTAGTTATTGCTAGAGCAAACGCGATGCAAAAAGCATGTGAGTTAGCTCCTTCTACAATGGCCGCAATATTAGGATTAGCAGATAATGTAGTAGAAGAAATTTGCGCAAGTATTTCAGAAATAGTAGTAGCTGCAAATTATAATTGTCCAGGACAATTAGTCATATCTGGAAGTATGGAAGGTGTACAAATCGCTTGCGAAAAGTTAACAGCTGCAGGTGCTAAAAGAGCATTAATGTTAAATGTTGGTGGTGCATTTCATTCTCCATTAATGGAGCCCGCTAGAGTTGAATTGGCTGCAGCCATTCATGCAACTAATTTTGCCAATCCAATTTGTCCAATCTACCAAAACATCAATGCACAGGCCACTACAGCGCCCGATCAAATTAAAGAAAATTTAATCTTACAATTAACAGGAGCAGTTAGGTGGACACAAACCATCGAAGCCATGATTGCTGGTGGTGCCAGTTCATTTACAGAAGTTGGACCTGGAACTGTCTTACAAGGTTTGGTTAAAAAAGTAGACCGACAAATGCCTACGGCAAGTGCAAGTATTTAACAACATAAAAATGAAAAATGTGATAGTTAATTTAGCTAGTCTTGAAAACGACTTATTGCCAATCATAGCTATTATTAAAAAACATAAAATTATTTGTTGGAATGGAGAGATGGGCGCAGGCAAAACAACCATCATTGCTAAAATCTGTCAGCTACTTGGAAGTACCGATGAAAAAAGCAGTCCTACTTTTGCCATTTTAAATGAATATACCTGCCCAGATGATAAAATTTATCATTTCGATTTATATAGGTTAAAATCTATTGTCGAAGCATTAGATATTGGTATAGAAGAATACCTAGACAGTGGCCACTATTGTATGATTGAGTGGCCCGAAATAATTAAATCGCTTTTGCCCAAAAATGCATTGTTTATTGAGATTACAGCCCAGCCCGATAAGAGTCGAAGCCTGCAAATTATAAGTGCATAGGCTGCCTAATGAATCAAAAATAAATTGATTATCTTTAGCTATAAATTAAAAAAAATATGTCTAATGCACCCAAAGGAATGTCGGCTATTGCAAAACAAGCCATGCTTATGCCTAAAGAGTCGTTAATGACTGCTAAAAATCGCAAGCAAGAACTAAACATTGGCATTCCAAAAGAAACTTCCTTTCAAGAAAATAGAATTGCATTAACACCACTATCGGTTGGTTTATTAGTAAACAACGGACACGAGGTGCGCATAGAAACAGGCGCAGGCAATGGCGCCAAATTTTCAGATACTGCCTATTCCGAAAATGGAGGACAAATAACATACGATCGCGAAAAAGTTTGGGAATCAGATATCATCATAAAAGTAGGTCCGCCCACGCTAGAAGAAATTAGCATGATGAAAATTGGACAAACTTTAATTTCTGGCTTACAAGTTGCTACGCTCAAACCTGAGTATTTAAAGGCTTTGATGGCAAAAAAAATAACTGCGATTGCTTACGAATATTTAAGAGACGAAGGAAATATTTTAACAGTGGTAAGGTCTATGTCGGAAATTGTTGGATCAACTTCGATTCATATTGCTTCGGAATTATTAAATACGCATAATGGAAAAGGATTATTGTTAGGCGGCGTAGTCGGAATTCCTCCAACAGAGATTGTGATTATTGGAGCTGGCACTGTTGGCGAATGTGCAGCCAGAACGGCCATTGCACTTGGTGCCGATGTAAAAGTTTTTGATAACTCTGTATATCATTTACGCAGACTACAAGAAAACATAGGGACTAGAATTTTTACTTCCGTTATTCAACCTGTTGTTTTAGAGAAAGCGCTTGCTAAATGTGATGTAGCTATTGGTGCAATGCGTTCGAAAGAAGGCAGAAGCCCATGTATTGTTTCTACAGAAATGGTCAATAAAATGAGGGCAGACGCGGTAATCATTGATGTGAGTATCGATCAAGGTGGTTGCTTTGAAACTTCAAAAGTAACCAATCATGCGAACCCCATTTTTAGATACCAAGAAGTGATACATTATTGCGTTCCCAATATTGCTTCAAGAGTAGCCCGAACGGCCTCTTACGCATTAACAAATATTTTTAGTCCTATCTTATTAGAATTAGCTAATGCAGGTGGTATTAAAAATTATCTTTGGGAAAATGCAGGAATACGCAGTGGCGTTTATATTTATAATGGTCAAATCACCAATAAATTTTTATCGAATCAATTTAAATTACCTTTAAAAGATTTAGATTTATTGGTGGCTGCTCAAAATTAAATTATAAATTTTTGAGTGTATTTTCTACCCAAGCTTTTCCCCAGTTTGCTAACTCTTCTGTTGTCCATAAAGTGGGATAGAAAATTCTTTTTTGAAAACGTGGAGGCAAATATTTTTGCCAATTGGTACCACCAGTTGCTTTAATATCTTCTGGATCTAATTGCAAATAACGAACAGCTGATTTATAATGAGCTAAAGGCCAATTCACATTTACATTTGTATCAAACCTACGCATAGCTTCTGTTACAGCCTGGTTAGTAGATTGTAATTCTTGGTATTTAGCTAAAATGGTATTCCCATTTCTCTCATTGGCTAATTGTATAAACGAAGCCATGTATTTTTCTTCGAACTGAATTAAGGTCAATGTTTTCTTTCCGGTCTTAGCTTCTGTTGCTCCGTGTTTCCAATAGATAAAAGACAAATATTTTTCTGCATTGAATGGCTCTTTTGCAAATTCTTCGCGTTTATCTTTATCTATTAAATTAATTAAATCTGTGGCAAATATTTCAATTTTACGATACTGTGCCGATTGAAAACCACTTGCAGGTAATAAGGACATGCGGTATTGTAAAAATTGTTCTTTCTCCATTCCATCTACCATAATATCAAAAGAATTAGTAAGATGTTCGAAATAGCGATTGATACGGGTAAGGCGTGATAGAAAAAACTTTTCGGTAATGGCTGTTTGATCACAAATTTGTTGGCATTCGTTCAAAATCATTTTGAAATACAATTCTGTTGCCTGGTGATACATGATAAAAATCTGCTCATCGGGAAACTTTGTTTTTGGATTTTGTAAGCTGAGCAGGGTGTCTAAGTGAATGTAATCCCAATAAGTAAGGTAATCTGCATGGATTAATCCATCTAAGTAAGCTGTTAAATCTTGGCCGCTTGCCTCAAATTTTTCTTGTAATTTTTGAATGCGTTCGGTAATTTCTTTAGATAATTCCATAATTAAAAAAATGTTTTGATAACCACATGCCTATATATAATGCCAACATGCAAAAAATGATATTTAAAATAATATTTCCAAATGCCAATAGCATATTTCCAGATTTTAGTATTTGATCTGTTTCGGAAATATAAGTAGAAAACGTACTAAATCCACCGCAAAAACCAGTTAATAAAATGAGTTTTAATTCTGCGTTCCAATTTGTTTTCGCTAATAACATCGTTGAAAAAAAACCGAGCAATAAACAACTGAGTACATTGGCTGTAAAGGTGGCCATTGGAAAATTAAATCCAAAGCTAAATTTTGTGAATGCCCAACGAGCAATGCTTCCAGCTCCACCACCCATAAAAACAAACAATGCATTTTTCATTTTAATTTTTTGATTTTATCATTATTTCCAGCACCTCTTCTATTGGCGTATAGTTAAAAGATAGGGCTTGTATTAATTTTTGATTGTTAAATATATGATTTTTTTGACTTGCGCGTAAGGTAAATTTGCTCAATAAAGTGCTTTTGTTGAATAAAAAAGTGTAAAGCTGCAATACGCTAATAATTGCATTGCTCCAACTATTGCGTAAGCGAATAGCCAAAGGCTTTGTATTTTTAATTTTAGCAATCAATGCGAAAAAGTCTTGATAACTTTTGTTTTCTGCAGAAATAATAAATCTTTCTGCAACAATAGTCGAATCCATTAATTGAATCATTGCGCGACATAAATCAACAACATAAACCAAAGCAATACTGCCTTCGGGATAAAAATAAGCTTTAGCATTTACCACTTTTAACAGCGACATGGCACCGGCTTGCTTTTGATCATAGCCTAAAATTACAGAGGGGTTTACAATAACAGCGTCGAGGCCTTCTGTAATGCCACGCCATACTTCTCTTTCTGCTTCAAATTTACTTACCGAATAGTCGGAAATACCAGTATCATAAACCCATTGACAAGATTCGTCGATGAGCATTCCAGCTTTCGCTTCTCCAATGGCAGCAATGGAACTTACATAAAGTAATTTTTGGATGCCTAAAAATAAAGCCGCATTCACTATATGTGCGGTACCTTGCACATTGGTTTGCCAAATTTCTTTTTTATCTTTTGGATCAAAGGAAACCTTTGCAGCGCAATGATAAACATGCGTACAGCCATTCATGGCCTGCTCTATTGCATCATAATCTAACAAATCGGCTTCTACCCATTCTATTTGATGAGCATAAGGAACTAAAGAAATTGGTACTTGCGCATTTGGTCTAATGATGGCGCGAATGGGCTTTTGCTGCTGCACCAAAGCTTGTAGCAAATGTCCTCCAACTAAACCGGTTCCTCCTGTAACTAAAATCATAATTTATTTTACAAATATGTGTAAAATAAGGCAGATAATTTATGAGAATTGATATAGGAATGTGTGAAACATTTCTTTATTTTCGCTTATGCTA
>CANJWU010000075.1 GCA_947478655.1 Sphingobacteriales bacterium
GAAGGTTGCATGTAAAAACTAAAGCCAATTAATATAATTGTCATTAGTAAAAGGCCTGTTAATGTATTTCTATCCATTATTATGTGTGTAATGCTGTGTGCAAACCTACGCTAAATCATTGAATTTGTAAAAAAAAAGCACCGAAAGAATTCGGTGCTTAATTATCTGACAATCAATTATTTATTTATTTTTTTTTATTTTTTGACCGTATTTGTGTTCCGCAGCAGCTGCTACAAATTTTACAAATAAGGGATGTGGATTGGCCACGGTACTTTTTAATTCGGGATGAAACTGACCCGCCACAAAAAACGGATGGTTCTTTAATTCTACAATTTCTACTAAACCGTTTTCCAAATTCATGCCAGAGGTAATCATACCAGCATCATTGTATTGTTTTAGATATTTATTGTTGAATTCGTAACGGTGACGATGACGTTCGGTGATTTTGCTTTTACCATAAATTTCGAAAGCTTTGGTATTTTTCTTGATTTCGCAAGCATATGATCCTAAACGCATGGTGCCCCCTTTGTTTTTGATTTTCTTTTGCGACTCCATGATGTCTATGACAGGGAACTTTGTTTTTTCGTCCATTTCTGTAGAATGTGCACCTTTAAATTTCAATACATTTCTACCAAATTCTATCACAGCACATTGCATTCCTAAACAAATACCAAAGAAAGGAATGTTGTTTTCTCTCACAAATTTAATGGCATCTAGTTTCCCTTCAATGCCTCTATTTCCAAAGCCTGGAGCAACTAATACGCCATTTAAATGACCTAATTTTTCTGCCACATTATTTGGGTTGATATTTTCAGAATGAATGTATTCTACATTCACTTTACATTCGTTGCTTGCACCAGCATGAATAAACGATTCGATAATAGATTTATAAGCATCTGGTAATTCAACATATTTACCAACTAAACCAATGCGAACATCTTTGGTCGGGTTTTTTAGTCGGCCCAAGAAGTCTTTCCAAGAATCTAAATTGGGTTCTTTATTTGCTGATAATTTTAATTTAGCTAAAACTGTTTTATCTAAATTTTCTTTTAGCATTAACAAAGGCACATCATAAATAGTTGATGCGTCGATAGATTCAATAACCGAATTGATATTTACATTACAGAACAAGGCAATTTTTTTCCTTATTTCCATATTGATATGGTGTTCTGTTCTACAAACCAAAATATCTGGTTGAATGCCATATTCTAAAAGCATTTTAACCGAATGTTGTGTTGGTTTTGTTTTTAATTCGCCAGCAGCTGCTAAAAACGGAATCAAAGTTAAGTGAATTACAATCGCATTATTAGCGCCTAATTCCCATTTAAATTGACGAACGGCTTCGATGTATGGTAATGATTCGATATCGCCTACAGTGCCCCCTAATTCGGTTATAACTATATCGTAATCGCCGCTTTCTCCTAAAATTTTAAAATTTCTTTTAATCTCATCGGTAATGTGAGGAATAACCTGAACAGTTTTTCCTAAATATTGACCTTCGCGCTCTCTATTGATTACATTTTGATAAATACGGCCCGTAGTAATATTGTTGGCTTGAGAAGTGGGAACATTTAAGAAACGCTCATAATGGCCAAGGTCTAGATCGGTTTCGGCACCATCTTCGGTCACATAACATTCGCCATGTTCGTAAGGATTTAAGGTTCCTGGATCAATGTTGATATAGGGGTCAAACTTTTGAATGGTTACTCGATAGCCTCTAGCTTGTAATAATTTAGCAAGAGAAGCGGAGATAATGCCTTTTCCTAAAGAAGAAGTAACACCACCCGTAACAAATACATACTTGGTCATTGATTTTTAGCTTAAATTGTGAATCAATAGTCAGAAAAAGACTATTACGTTACGGGATTCAAAAGTAAAAAAAAATCGCTTTTATCTGTTATAGATCGCCATTAATTTTATTCACATTATCGGAATAACTCTCTAATTATTCAAAAATACTATGAAAATAAAGCGATCTAATTGATTTTTCGGAAAGTGCTAAATCGTGCAAACCACCTGGAATAATTTTGATTTTCACTTGGCTCTTGAATTGGCTGCAAATAACTTGGATGTCTTGAACAGATAATACGGCATCCCCTTTATGTAATTTTTCGGACCAAACTTTTTCGTAGGTAGCATGATCCGAACAGCACACTAAAATGTCTTGTTTAATTTGATAATTTTTTTGAATACGTTTTTGTGCTTGATAAATAGCATGCAGCCAACCTGCATTCACATCGAATGCTACTAAAGGTTTCCAATTCATATTGTATTCCCATTCACCATGATATTGTTTGGCAATACTTTCTCCATAAAGAGTAGAAACGCCATCGGGTACTTTTAAATTTGGAAAAAATCTACCTAAAAAAGAAACCATTGGAATGGCAATTTTTTCGTTAAAAGGGGATTGGTTCATATCCACAAAAGGGCTATTTAAAACCAATTTATACAAATGGTTATTTGCTTTTTGACTTTGGGCTTGGGCATAAGATAAAGCGATGAGTCCTCCTGTAGAATGGGCATTGATTTGAATGCTATCGTGTCCTTCTTGTTGAATGATTGCCAATGCGGTGTCAATATCTGCAAAATACTCCTTTATATTTTTACAGTTATTTGGAATTTGGTGATCGAGTAATGAGCGACCATATTTACGCAAATCAATGGCATAAAAATCAAAACCATTGGCTAAATATTCCTTTGCTAATTCTTCTTGAAAAAAATAATCGCAAAAACCATGAATATAGAGTACTGCTTTTTTGTGTTGCTGTTGTTTTCTTACTAAAGTGATGACTACTTTGCCTTCGTAATCGTTGGGCATGCTTATTTTTTGTTGTTCGAATCCATTGCCGAGCACATCGATTTGATACTGTGCAAATGCATTGCAGCTTAGTATCAAAAACAGTATAAGCAGTTTAATTATTTTGTTGCTTTCCATCTCTTTTTAATCCAATCTTGTTGTTCTGTTTCGCTTAAGAATGTCCATGCAACAATCCTGCTTTCTTTTTGCCCTTGTGCCATGGTTATTGTTTTTACTTCCACCGGATTTAAGCTATGCAACATTCGGTACACACTGGCAAGGTTTGCTTTTTTAGCTACAAGCGTGGTAAACCAGAAACAATTTTTGCCAAATAATTGGCTTTCCTTAGCCATGTTTCGAACAAAGGTTTCTTCCCCACCTTTTACCCAAAGTTCATTATTTTGACCACCAAAATTTAATAGATTTTCGGGTCTTTCACTTTTCTTTAATTTTTCCCATTTTTTCTTTGCAGCGTCTTTTGCTTCTTTAGAAGAGGCATGAAAAGGCGGATTGCAGATACAAGCATCGATGAGCTCCTCTTTCACTAATATATTTTCGAAAAAGAGTTTTTTGTCTTTTTGTAATCGAATATCGATGCGACCTTTTAATTTTTTATCGGCATCTATCATTTTTTTAGCCGAAATAGTGGCTTCGAAATCGATATCAGATCCAATAAAATCCCAATTGTATTCTTTGAGTCCTATTATCGGGTATATACAATTGGCACCTACACCCACATCTAATATTTTAATGGATTTACCCCTAGGAATTTTATCGTTATTAACACTAGCAAATAAGTCTGCAACATAATGGATATAGTCTGCTCTGCCAGGAATAGGAGGACATAAATAACCCGCAGGAATATCCCAGCTATGAATGTCATAAAATTGTTTAAGTAAAGCTTTATTTAAAACGATGACTGATTCAGGATTCGCAAAATCAATTGTTTTTTCTCCAAATTTATTGGTAAAAACATGGGGTAATAATTCTTTACAGGTGTAGCAAAGCTGTTGAAAATTATATCTGCTGCGGTGTTTATTGCGCAAATGTAATTCGCTTTTTTCTGTGTGGTTGGCATCTAATGTCATACCCTAAAAGTACAAATTTAATTTCGAGAATGGGTTTTAAATAAGAATAAAATAGGATCGTTTAATCGCGCGCTCCAGGCATTTTCATTGTGTTCGGCGCCATCGTATTTATTGCATTTAAATTGCTGTGGTTGGTAGCCATTACCCTGAAATATTTGATTGATTTGTAATTGATAAGGTTCGTAAATGGCGTCTAAAGTAGCTGTGCCGTAATCAAAGTAAATTTGATGTGTGCTTGCTTGAGGTAAATGATGCGTCAAATAATTTTCAAATGCCTTTGGGAAGGGATTGTCTGCCGATTCAAAAATACCGGGCCAATGGGTAGATAAACACATGGCTGCACCAAAAATATTTGGATATTCGCAAATGGCGTATATTGAAATTAGGCCTCCCATGCTCGAGCCTCCAATACTGGTATGCTTTGCATCTTTAAGCGTAGCATATTTTTGATCAACAAATGGTTTCAATTCTTCGACAATAAATTTTAAATAACTGTCGGAATAAATTTTAGTATGAAATAATTTTTGCTCGGTAGATCTAGCGGCATTAAAAATAATTTGCTGATCTGCTGCAGTCATTTGTTCGAAAGGTTTTTGTGGAAAATAACTTGCATGTCTATTTTTTCCGCTATTGTAAATACCAACAACAATTACATTGCTTATTTTTTTTGCAGATATTAAAGAATCAAGACATTCGTCAATGCCCCATTCCTGTTGGTTCCAAGTGATTTTTGCATCAAACAAAGAACCACCATCTTGTAAATATAAAACCGAATATTTCTGATTGGCATTGTAGTTACTAGGTAACCAAATGGCAAGGTCTATGTCGGTAATAAAATTAGATTTAAAACTAGGGTAGAAGTCAATTTTTCCTTGATTGGTTTGGGGTGCTTGTGCATAGCATATTTGCACAAGTCCAATAAAAATAAATAGGAATCGAAGCGTTTTCATTTAGCTAATTTTCATTGGAACTTCCATCATTAAAAATTCGGATTCGGTAATGGCTTTGATATTAATTTTATTTGTCTCCCAAATGCCATAGCCATCTCGAGGGTGCAATATTTGATCGTTGATTTGCACCTGACCGCTCAAATTGAATATATACAGGCCATTTGAAGGGTCTTTCAATGTGTATGCTGAAGTAAAATATTGATCAAATTTAGCAAGATGAAACCAAGCATTTTGATGAATCCAAACGCCTTCCTCATTTTCGTTTGGCGAAATGATTTGTTGCAGGTGATTATGTCTATCTGCTATATTTAAACTGATTTGATCGTAGCGAGGTGCCACATTGTGCTTATTCGGGAAAATCCAGATTTGTAAAAATTTTACTTCTTGGTCTTTGTTCTTATTGTATTCGCTATGGGTAATACCAGTACCGGCACTCATCACTTGAATATCTCCGTTCTTGATCACCGTTGTATTGCCCATGCTGTCTGCATGTTCTAGGTCACCCGCTAGTGGAATACTGATGATTTCCATATTATCATGCGGATGTTTTCCAAAACCCATACCGGCTGCAACGGTATCATCGTTGAGTACTCTTAATACACCAAAATGCATTCTTTCGGGATTATAATAATTCGCGAAACTAAAGCTGTGCTTACTATCAAGCCATCCATGATTGGCATGTCCTCTGCTTGCAGCAAGGTGTAAAACATGTTTATTCATTAACTTTTCTTTTTCAAAAATTCTGTCTTTAATACCAAAATACTTTTATCAACTTTTACCTCTATGGCATCTGCTTCGTCTATTAAACGGATGTTTTTTAATACAGTTCCTTGTTTTAAGGTAAGGCTAGAACCCTTTACCTTCAATGTTTTGTTCACCATTACTGTATCGCCTTGAGCGAGTAAATTTCCGTTACAATCTTTCGTTTCCATTTGTTTGTTGATTAAAAATATTTATTGCTAATGTTAAATCTTCAGGCGTATCAATAGCA
>CANJWU010000076.1 GCA_947478655.1 Sphingobacteriales bacterium
TAAATCTACCACCGAAACATCTGGAACCGGAACTCGAAAACTCATACCCGTTAAATTTCCTTGTAATTCGGGAATCACTAATCCCACTGCTTTTGCAGCTCCGGTAGAAGAGGGGATAATGTTTTGAAAAGCACCTCTTCCGCCTCTCCAATCTTTTTGAGAAGGGCCATCAACGGTGCGTTGTGTAGCAGTTACGGCGTGTATGGTAGTCATTAAACCTTCTTCAATTCCAAAGGCATCGTTTATTACTTTTGCAAGTGGTGCTAAACAATTGGTGGTACAAGATGCATTCGAAACAATATGCATATCGTTGGTATATGTTTTTTCATTTACACCCATGACAAAAGTGGGCGTATGGTCTTTTGCTGGAGCAGAAATAATTACTTTTTTTGCGCCTGCCGCTAAATGTTTGCCTGCACTTTCTTGATCTAAAAATAATCCAGTCGACTCAACCACATACTCTGCGCCTACTTCAGCCCATTTTAAATTTGCAGGATCTTTTTCTGCAGTAACTCGAATGGTTTTTCCGTTCACCACTAAATTATTATTTATTACTTCAATGCTTCCATTAAATTGTCCATGGGTAGAATCGTATCTTAACATATAAGCCATGTAATCTACTGTTAATAAATCGTTGATACCAACAATTTCTATGTTAGGATATTGAACAGCAGCTCTAAAAACTAATCTGCCAATTCTGCCAAAACCATTAATTCCTATTTTCATATTTTTCAATCTTGATTAAATAATATACTAATGTAAGTAATAAGTGTAATAAATACACTAAGTAATTTTAAAAAAGTTATTTTATGCCCTTTTTAGGGCTAAATAGCTGTTTTTGAAGCTTATACTTGGTACGAAAAAGCGTTGATATTCATGCCAGCACCCACCGAGGCAAACAAAACCTTTTGGCCGGCCTTTACTTCATGACCCGCTAATTTGCCTTGTAAAACCATATCGTATAATGTTGGAACTGTTGCAACAGAACTGTTTCCAAGCAATTGAATACTCATGGGCATGATATTTTCTGGGGTGGCTTTGTCGTATAATTTATAGAATCGATTGATAATGGCTTCGTCCATTTTTTCGTTCGCCTGATGTAAAAAAACTTTGGCTAATTCATCAATTGAAACTTGTGCTTTTTCTAAACAAATTTGCATGGCTTTTGGAACATTGGTCAAAGCAAATTCATAAATTTTTCGACCATCCATTTTAATATAATTATTCTCTGGTAAAAAATCTTTTTGATTAGAACAACCGTAATATAAATAGAAGGCTTCTTGTTCGGTAAAAGTTTGAGAAGCTACGCTGAGTATGCCGCGTTTAGTTTCGGATTCTTCGGTTTCAACAATTGCCGCACCTGCACCATCTGCATAAATCATTTGGTCTCTATCGTGCGGATCAACAACCCTAGATAGGGTTTCGGCGCCTATCACTAAAACTCTTTTTGCATCGCCACTCAGTAATGCCTGTCTTGCTACAATTACCCCTTGTATCCAACCAGGGCAGCCTGCTAATAAATCATAGGCATTGCAATTGTTATTTTTAATGCCCAATGCGTGTTTCACTCTCGAAGCTAAACTAGGTAAAACATCGGACTGAACTTTTTCAAAAGCGACATCACCAAAATTGTGTGCGTAAATAATTATATCGATACTTTCTTTATCACAACCTGCATCGGCAATGGCACGCTGCGCAGCAATAAGAGCAAGGTCCGAAGACACTTGATTGGGCTCAGCATATCTTCGTTCTTCTATACCAGTTATGGCATTAAATTTTCGAATAATGGTTTCGTTATCAAGGGATATTTTTTCTCCATTTACTTCATAAAAAGAGGTCTGAAGAAAGTCTTTGTTTTGGACAGTTTGCGTTGGAATATAACTTCCAATACCACTCAAAATTACATTGGTCATGGTGCTATTTTTTAATAAGCCTTTAACCAAATATAAAAATTAGTGTATAGAATACAATAAAAAAGAAATTCCTTTTAACTATTGATGGTTTTCCATAACTCATCTTTTAAGGCTGTAATGCCTTGCTGCGTGATGGATGAAAAGAATTGTACTGGAATTTTTGGAAGATCTTTCTTGATTTCGTCTATGAGCTCTTGGTCTAATAGATCGGCTTTAGAAATACCCAACATACGCGGTTTGTCTAGTAATTCGGGATTGTATTGTTTTAATTCGTTCAACAATATTTTATATTCTTCGTGAATATCTTTACTATCGGCCGGAACTAAAAACAATAAAACACTATTTCTTTCAATGTGTCTTAAAAAACGAATACCTAATCCTTTGCCTTGCGATGCACCTTCAATAATTCCAGGAATATCTGCCATTACAAAAGAACGACTTTCTCTGTGTGCTACAATTCCTAAATTAGGTACTAGCGTAGTAAATGGATAATCTGCAATTTCTGGTTTGGCTGCACTTACCGCAGCAAGTAAAGTAGATTTACCTGCATTAGGAAATCCAACCAATCCAACATCTGCTAATAATTTTAATTCTAAAATTTTCCAAGATTCTTGACCAGGTTCGCCAGGTTGCGCATATCGTGGCGTTTGGTTAGTGGGCGTTTTGAAATGCCAGTTACCTAAGCCACCTCGACCACCTGGTACTAAAATAACTTCTTGTCCTTCTTCGGTTATTTCAAAATGTACTTCGCCTGTTTCGGCATCTTTGGCAATGGTACCGAGTGGTACATCTAAAATTTCATCTTTACCACGCTTGCCGCTTCGGCAATCACCTTCGCCGTAGGCGCCATTTTCGGCAATAACATGTTTACGGTATTTTAAATGGAGTAAAGTCCAAAATTGACTGTTGCCTCGTAAAATAATATGTCCGCCTCTGCCACCGTCGCCACCATCTGGTCCACCTTTAGCCGTTTTTTTATCACGGTGTAAACTGAACGATCCAGCACCTCCGGCCCCAGTACGACAACAAATTTTTACGTAGTCAACGAAATTGGAACCTGCCATTTTATATTATTTATTACTGTCTATTGTAAGACAGATTTGCGTGAAAATTTCTGGAATAGAACCAATCCCATTGATTGATTTTAATTTATTTTGTGTTTCGTAGAACGAAGCAACAGCAGCTGTTTTGCTGTTGTACTCTTCAATTCTTTTTTCAATAATAGCAGGATTGGCATCGTCTGCACGGCCCGAATCTTTACCTCTTAAAAGTAAACGGCTTTTTAATTCTTCGTCGGCAACGACTAAAGAAATCATCATCGAAATGGCACTGTTTTTACTTGCTAATAAAGTATCTAAAGCGCTTGCCTGTGCTACTGTTCTTGGAAATCCATCGAATATAAAACCATTTGCATCTTTATTGGCATCCAATTTATTGCTGATCATACCGATCACCACCTCGTCTGGAACCAATATACCTTGGTCCATCAGCTTTTTAGCTTCTAATCCTAAAGCGGTGCCCGAAGTGATTTCTGCTCTTAAAATATCGCCTGTTGAAAGATGAACAAGCGCGTATTTAGCAATTAATTTTTCAGATTGTGTGCCTTTGCCAGCACCTGGAGGGCCAAAAAGTACAATATTTAGCATAAATTCAATTTTAATCTTAATCCTGCAAAGGTAAGAAAAAAAAGGAATCTATAGAAAGTTCACCCTTCCTGTATCTACATTGTAGATTGCACCAACAATTTTAATCGCTCCTGTATTTTCTAAATCGAGAATAATTGGACTTTCGCGTCTTATTCTTTCGATCGTATGAATCACGTTATTGGTTGTTACATTGTCTACAAAACGCACATTGCTACCCGTTCTGTTTTCAGTGGTTTCTTTTTCATTAGCAATGGCTGGTTTTACTTTATCTAGTAAGACAGTTAAATTACCTAGTTCTACATTGTTACATGCACCTACAATGGCGCCACATTTGGTATGTCCTAAAACGATGATGATTTTTGTGCCCACTACTTTGGTCGCAAATTCCATACTACCTAAAATATCTTCGTTTAAAATATTACCGGCAATTCGAATACTAAACACATCGCCTAAGCCTTGGTCAAAAATTAATTCAGCAGATGTTCTAGAATCAATGCAACTTAAAATGGTAGCAAATGGAAATTGACCTTCGGCTGTATCGTTTACTTGTTGCAATAAATTTCGATTGGCTTTTAAATTTTTAACAAAACGATCGTTGCCCTCTTTTAAAATTTCCAAAGCTAAGTCTGGATTCAATTGTGCTTGTGTTTCTTTTGAATGTGTTCTCATGTTAGTTTAGGTAAAATTTGTTTGCGTTTAATTTTTCTGGTATATTTTTATCTTCAATTATATTTTTAATATTGATTTCAATCGTTCTTGCAATAGCGGTAACAGCAGTATCGGTTGGTCTATTTTCAAAAGGATCTTGCATCAGTGTAGCCGATTTTTCTAATAAAAAGAATGCGGCAGACAATACCAGTAATAATGGAATTTCAAAAACGCTTTCTATATTTTTAAGAGAAATAGAAAGAGTTATAGTAAATAAATAAATCATCAAGTGTAAGAATATGCGGTAGGTAACGGGAAACACAGTGCTTTTAATACGCTCTGCTTTTCCCATTGCATCTACTAGTCTTACCAGTGTATTATCTAATTGTACTTCTGAAAATTGATTTATTTTTTCCCCATTTTTAAATTGTTTTAAATCTTTATAGTGATGTTGAATAATGGCTAAAGGTTTATTGCTTTGTTTGTTTATTTCCTCCCTTTCAATTTCGTTCAAATAATTTTTTAAGGTTTGATTGGAGTCTAAACCTCTTAAACTCTCGCCTAATGCATAACACCAGGCAATTTGACGGTAAGCAATTTTGTTGATGTTTTCGTTATCTGGCAAATACTGTTTAAACTGTAGTATTAATGAACGGGAGTCATTCACTATACTTCCCCATATTTTTCTTGCTTCCCACCAGCGGTCGTAAGATTGATTGAGTTTGAATGAAATTAAAATAGAAATGGATGTTCCGATAAATGCAGGAATGGTTAAAGGCATCTCTGGGATGCTATTTTGGAAAACATGAGTTATATAGTAAACTATAACAGCTATAATCAATACATAGATAAGCTCAAGCTTTACTTTATTGAACAGGTATTTTAATGGAATTGATTTATTGATGATCATATTAATAATAGATTATTTGCAAATATAATAATACTATTTTAAATAATAGTATTACTATTGCAAATAATTGTAAAAATATTTGTAATGATATCGTTACTATTTTACTTATATTTGATAGATTTGTAAAAAAAACAGGCTTTTATGGACTTCCAGCTACGATTTAAGGTAAATGATTATATTTATTTGAGAGACCCAGAAAGCTCCGAAATTGGAAAAGCCATTGTAAAAAGGGCCATTGATTTAATCTATACGCTAGGTTTCGAGCATTTTACTTTCAAAAAGTTAGCCACAGAAATGGGCACAACCGAAGCAACTATTTACCGTTATTTCGAAAACAAGCACCGTTTATTGCTCTATATTTTAAATTGGTATTGGTCTTATATGTCTTTTTTAGTTGATTATCAATTAAAAAATATCAAAGAGCCAAAGCAGCAATTAAAAGCAATCATTCATTTATTAACACATGAACTACCCGATAGTGCAGGAGATTTAGTGTATAATAAAAAATGGTTGAATCAAATTGTAATTTCTGAAAGCAGTAAAGTTTATTTGGTAAAAGAAGTAAAAGAGATTAATAAAGCAGAAGTTTTTCTGCCTTATAAAGAATTATGCGCTAGCATTGCGGCAATTATTGAATTATACAATCCTAAATATAAATACCCTAAATCGCTTACCAGTACTATCATTGA
>CANJWU010000077.1 GCA_947478655.1 Sphingobacteriales bacterium
CGAGTGGCATTTTCCATTCTATTCATCAAGAATTTATCTATTCTTAATAACGATTGTCCCTTATCGACCACTAACCTAAAGTGCTCAAATAGATCTTGTTCTTCCCCTTCGTTTAATAGTTCATCTTGAATCATTTGGCAAATATAATTAATCTAATTGGTCGAAACTCTATGTTTTAATGGCTATTCCTTTAAAATTGAAAAAAATGTCTCAGACTAAAAAAAAATGAATAAATTTAAAGCAACAATTAATCGTAACCTCAAATGAAAAATAGCACCTTTCTTAAAACACTTTGCTTAGGCTTTACAAGCCTATTGAGCTTAACAGAAGCGCATGCACAAGAAAACATTACTACCTTAATAAAAGCTGGCGCTGCCGATGCAAGTACGCTTACGGCCGCTTATATAGGCCCAATAGCTAAAGGTTTTGGCGCAGGCATGAATGGTGGTTGGTATCATACCGCAAAACCACATGGACTTGCCAGATTTGATGTTACCTTAAGTATCAATGCGGCAAACATTCCAGATGCAGATAAAGATTTTGATGCTAGTAAATTGGTTTTACAGAATTTAACACTTGCAAATAATGCAAATAATGTTGCACAAACTTTTGCGGGTATCTCAAGTATAGGAAGTAATAATGCCGTTTTTCAAGTAAATGGTACCAGTCCTTTTACCAATACCGATACCGTTTTTAGTTCTTTTGGCGCTCCCGCCGGATATAAAATAAATAATTGTTATGCTCCAACGGTTCAATTGGCTGTTGGCTTGTTAAAAAATACCGAATTAATGATCCGATATTGTCCAACCAATAATGTTGCAAATTATGGCAAAATAGGTTTAGTTGGTTTAGGCATTAAACACAGCTTAAAACAATGGATTCCCATTGTCAATAAATTACCTTTTGATTTATCGGCTTATGCAGGATTTACCAGATTAAATATTTCAAGCAATTTATCTTTGCTACCCGATGCCTTCACCAATATGAAAACAGGTAAGAGTAGTTCATTCGATAACCAAGTTTTTGCTTTGACAACCACTGCCCAAACCTATGGTGTAATTTTATCTAAGAAAGTATTAATGGTTACCGTTTATGCTGGTTTAAATTACCAAGCAAGTTCCACTACCATTGAATTAAATGGCGATTATCCATTAACCTCATTTGAAGACAGATTAACTGATGTGAATTATGGTAAAAAGGTTATTGATGTATTAACAAATCCAGTTAATATCAATGTAGACGGCCCCAATGGTGCAACTGCAACGGTTGGTGGTCGTTTTAAATTTTTATTCTTAACCGTTAATGCGAGTAAAACATTTGGTGAATATCCACTTACTTCTGTAGGTTTAGGTTTTAATTTGGATTTGAAATAATCCAAATTATTATTCAATGAAAATAAATTCACCTTTAGAACAAATACAGTTTGAAATACCCGATGGTATTGAGTTATATATAAAACGAGATGATTTAATTCATCCATATATTTCCGGAAATAAATGGCGGAAATTAAAATATTTGATTCAAACGGCGCAAGTACAAAACAAAAAAACGCTGGTTACTTTTGGAGGCGCTTATTCTAATCATTTATTAGCCACTGCCTGTGCTGCCGCGCTGAAAGGCTTTAAATCTGTAGGTTTTGTAAGAGGCGAAGAACTAGACGCAAGCAATCATACCTTATTTCTTTGCGAACAATTTGGCATGAAAATGATTTTCGTTGACCGAATTTCCTACTTAAACAAAGCGGCATTATTCGAAAAATATTTTTCAAATAACAAGGATGCTTTTTTTATTGATGAAGGAGGCCGTTCGGATGAAGCCATTTTAGGTTGTTCCGAATTAATAGACGAATTACCTCAAACCTTCGACCACATAGTATTAGCAGCCGGAACAGGTAGTACCTTTTGCGGTATTTTAAATGGCTGTGCTAAACATCATTTAAATACAAAAGTACATGCTGTTGTTGTTCATAAAGACATTCAAGAAATTGTAGATTATACTATTGCTAAAACAGCATATACTCATTATAGCATTCTAGAAGATTATCATTTTGGTGCCTATGCAAAAACCAACCCTGCATTAATCTCTTTTATGAAAAAATTTCAACAAGCAACAGGCATTTTATTGGATCCGGTTTATACGGCCAAAGCATTATTTGCAGTGTACGACCTTATTCAAAAGAGTGTTATTCAAGCTGGAGAAAAGGTCTTATTTATTCATACGGGTGGCTTAATTGGCAACCTTGGCATGAAAGACAAGCTACAATAAACCCCTATTTTTACTGATTAGATTGGCTAATGCAGAAGCAATATCTTTGATAATCTAACATTAAAGTAAAAAGTACCAAATCTGACTTTATAATTTCAAAAGCGTAGAATTGAGCCTTTTATCATTATTTTTGAAAAAAACATCAATTATGAATAGCACAAAAATTAAGCCTTCAGATGTACAAGCCACATTGAGTAAACACATTTTAGCCGATGGTTACGATATGGTTTTTGACATGGAAAAAAGTAATGGCGTTTGGATGTACGACAGTAAAAACGACAAAAAATATTTAGACTTTTTTACTTGCTTTGCTTCTGTACCGCTTGGCTATAATCATCCAAAAATGATTGGAGATGAGCAATTCAAAAAAGATTTGATGTTGGCTGCATTAACTAACCCATCTAATTCGGATATCTATACTACGCAATATGCACACTTTGTGGAAACCTTTGGCAGAGTGGGTATTCCAAGCTATTTACCCAATGCTTTTTTTATTGCAGGTGGTTCATTAGCCATCGAAAATGCTTTAAAAGTGGCGATGGATTGGAAAGTACAAAAGAACTTTCAAAAAGGACATAAAGAAGAAAAAGGATTCAAAATTCTTCATTTCGAACAGGCATTTCATGGTCGCTCGGGTTATACTTTGAGTTTAACCAATACCTTACCAGATAAAACCAAATGGTTTGCAAAATTTGATTGGCCTAGGGTGAGCAATCCTAAAATTAAGTTTCCATTAACGCCCGAAAGCATTGCAGATGTTGAGCAAAGAGAAGCCATCAGCATTGCACAAATCAAACAAGCATTTCAAGATAACACAGACGAAATTTGTGCTATTATCATAGAACCCATCCAATCAGAAGGTGGCGACAATCATTTCCGTCAAGAATTTTTAGAAAAATTAAGAGTTTTAGCAGACGAAAACGATTGCTTTTTAATTTACGATGAAGTACAAACTGGTGTTGGACTATCGGGTAAGTTTTGGGCACACGAACATTTTGGCGCTAAAGCAAGACCAGATATTTTAGCCTTTGGTAAGAAAATGCAAGTTTGCGGAATTTTAGCCGGTAATAAAGTGGACGAAATAGAAACGAATGTATTCAAAGTTTCTTCTAGAATTAATTCTACTTGGGGCGGAAACCTAGTAGACATGGTACGTTCAGCTAAAGTAATGGAAATTATCGAAGAAGATCATTTATTAGCAAATGCAGCTTCAACAGGAGCTTACTTGCAAGATAGTTTGCATCAAATTGCGGCTAAATACGAAGTTGTTTCGAATGTAAGAGGTAAAGGATTAATTACCGCATTTGATTTTCCAAGTAAAGAAATGAGAGATAATTTTGTAAATATTGGAATGGAAAACAATGTCATGTTTTTAGGCTGTGGTCACCAAACTATTCGTTTTAGACCTGCTTTGACCATGGAAAAACAACACATCGATCAAGGAATGGAAGTACTTGAAAAAATCATTTCAAAATTCTAATATTGTAAGAAAAAATCAATGAAAAATATTTCAGTAATAGGTTCGGGAACAATGGGTAATGGTATTGCCCATACATTTGCACAAAATGGATATGCAGTTGCTTTAATTGATATCAATCCAGAGGCATTGGCAAGAGCATTAGCCACCATTGCTAAAAACCTCGACCGTATGGTGAGCAAAGGAAGTATTAGCGAGGATATTAAAACGCAAACACTCGCAAACATTACTACTTATACTTCTTTGGCAGAAGGCGTTAAAAATGCCGATTTAATTATTGAAGCTGCCACAGAAAACCCCACTATTAAAAAGAAAATATTTGAAGATTTATCAGCATTAGCCGCGCCTCATGCCATATTAGCAACCAATACTTCTTCTATTTCTATTACCGAAATTGCAGCCGTTACCACGCGTCCTGCATTAGTAATTGGTATGCATTTTATGAATCCGGTTCCTATTATGAAATTGGTAGAAGTAATTAAAGGTTACCAAACTTCACAAGCAGTTTGCGATACCATTATGGAAATGTCTATTAAAATTGGTAAAACTCCCACACTAGTAAATGACTATCCAGGTTTTATTGCCAACCGTATTTTAATGCCCATGATCAACGAAGCCATCTATTCTTTATTTGAAGGCATTGCTGGTGTTGCAGAAATTGATACCGTAATGAAATTAGGCATGTCTCATCCTATGGGTCCGCTTCAATTAGCCGATTTTATTGGTCTTGATGTTTGCTTAGCCATACTTAATGTATTACATGATGGTTTTGGAAATCCAAAATATGCACCTTGTCCATTATTAGTAAAAATGGTTACCGCTGGCGATTTAGGCGTAAAATCTGGTAAAGGTTTTTATGATTATGCAGCAGGAATGAAAGACGCAAAAGTAGCGGCTAATTTCTTGAAATAATTTTTAATTAGCATTTGTAAATTAGCGCCAGAAATTACATTCTTTCAGGAACAGCAATGCCTAAAATGGCAAAAGATTTACGAATTACCTTAGCGGTATTGACACATAGCATTAATCGAAAATCTTGCAATTCGGTATCGGCTAATTGACTAATTGGGTCATCATGATAAAATTTATTGAAAGCCTTCGCTAATTCATAAACATAATTTGCAATGATAGCAGGGCTATAGCTTTCAGCAGCCACCGCAATTTGTTCTTCGAATTTATTCAATTCTAAAATGAGGGCTAATTCATTTTTATTAATGCTACTTACTTTAACTTTTTCGGGGATGCTCCTATTTACTTTTCTTAAAATAGATTGAATTCTAGCATAAGAATATTGAATAAAAGGCCCGGTGTTGCCTTGTAAATCAATAGATTCGGATGGGTCAAACAATAAGCGTTTTTTAGGATCTACTTTTAATAAGAAATATTTTAAGGCACCTAAACCAATTGTTTCGTATAACTGCGTTTTTTCTGCTGCTGGAAAATCATTTATTTTTCCGAGTGCTTCGGTTTGTGCTTGCGCAGATTGAATCATTTCTGCAATTAAATCATCCGCATCTACTACGGTTCCTTCTCTTGATTTCATTTTACCACTTGGTAAATCAACCATACCATAAGATAAATGATAAAGTCCTTTAGCCCAATCGAAGCCTAACTTTTGTAAAATCAACAATAAGACCTTGAAATGATAATCTTGTTCGTTTCCTACTACATAGATAGAACGTTTCATGCCAAAATCGGCATGTTTTAAGGCCGCAGTGCCCAAGTCTTGCGTAATATATACAGAAGTGCCATCGCCCCTTAAAACCAGTTTATGATCGAGCCCTTCGGCTGTTAAATCAATCCATACAGAATGATCCGCTTTTTGGTAAAATACACCTTTAGCTAAACCCTGTTCAATAATATCTTTTCCTAATAAATAGGTATTGGATTCGTAATAATATTTATCAAAATTAACGCCCATAGATTGATAGGTTTTTTCAAACCCGGCGTAAACCCATGCATTCATTTTTTCCCATAGCGCAATGGTTGCTGGGTCTTTTTCTTCCCATTTAAGCAACATAGCTTGCGCAGCTAAAATTAATGGCGCTTGTTTTTTGGC
>CANJWU010000078.1 GCA_947478655.1 Sphingobacteriales bacterium
GATATTATGCAAATGATAAAGCAAAGGCATACGCTAAAGGTATTGATTTTAAAGTGAATGGGGAGTTTGTGAAAGATTTAGAATCGTGGTTTAGTTTGTCTTTTATGAGTACCCAAGAAGATATTTATAACGACAAAATAAATATCAAGGATGTAAGCGGAATAGATTCTGCTATAATTTATCCAGGTTATATTCCAAGACCAACCGATCAACGATTTAATTTTTCGGTGTTCTTTCAAGATAATTTTAAAAATGATCCAAGTTTTAAAGTTCATTTAAATGTTGTTTTTGGTGCAAGATTACCATTTGGTCCGCCAGATTTTGCCAGATATAAAGACACCTTGCGCATGCCACCTTATTGGAGAGCTGATGTAGGATTTAGTAAAGAATTTGTAAGTAAGAAAAATGGCGGAACCGCGCAAATTGGGCCATTTAAATCACTCATGCTTTATGCCGAAGTATTTAACCTCTTTAAACGCTCCAATACCATATCCTATCTATGGATAAGGGATGTCAATGCACAACAATATGCGGTGCCAAATTACCTTACTTCTAGGCAAATAAACCTGCGTTTAGTGGGTAAATTTTAACACTTGTATAAGAGTTGATAGTTTTTAACTTTGTATGGTATTTTAACCTATAAAAAATGCCACACAAACACAATTTCGGTGCAGGTCCTTGCATCTTACCACAAGAAGTTTTTGAACAAGCAGCACAAGCCGTATTAAGTTGGGGCGACACGGGTTTGTCTATTTTAGAAATCTCGCATCGCACGCCCGAGTTCGAATCGGTTGTTGCAGAATCTGTACAATTGATTAAAGAATTGATGCAGGTGCCCGCTGGATACGAAGTAATTTTTGTACAAGGTGGTGCTAGTTTGCAATTTGGTATGTTACCCATGAATTTATTAAACGAAGAAGAGTCGGCAGCTTATTTAGATACGGGTGTTTGGGCCAACAAAGCATGGAAAGAAGCTAAACTTTTTGGGAATGTAAATGTAGTAGCATCTTCTAAAGAGGCTAACTATACCTTCATTCCAAAAGATTATCAAATTCCAACAGACGCAAAATATTTTCATTGCACCTCTAATAATACGATTTACGGTACACAAATGCAATCCTTTCCAAAATCACCTGTTAGCATGGTGTGTGATATGTCGTCTGACATTTTAAGTAGGGAAATTAATGTAGCAGATTTTGATTTAATATATGCTGGAGCACAGAAAAACATTGGTCCTGCAGGGAATACCGTTGTTATTTTAAAATCAGAAATTTTAGGAAAAGTTAACAGAAAAATAACATCGATGCTCGATTATCGCATTCATATTGAAGGCGGATCGATGTATAATACACCACCGGTATTTGCTATTTATGTGGCCATGTTAAATTTACGTTGGTTAAAAAAACAAGGTGGTGTAAAAGAAATGGAAAGAAGAAATGTGGAGAAGGCCAATTTACTTTATGCCGAAATTGATAGAAACCCTATGTTTAAAGGTACTTGCGCAATAGAAGATCGTTCTAAAATGAATATTTGTTTTGTCATGAATGATGCCTCTTTTGAAAAAGAATTTTTACAAATGGCCGAAGCGGTTGGATGTATTGGTTTAAAAGGACATCGAAGTGTGGGTGGATTTAGGGCATCTATGTATAATGCATTGCCATTAGCAAGCGTTCAAGTTTTAGTAGATACCATGAAAAATTTTGAAGCTTTAAAAAAATAAGAAGATGAAAATATTAGCGAATGATGGGATTGATCCAATTGGCAAAAAAATGCTCGAAGATGCTGGTTTTACAGTAGATACAGAGACAATTCCACAAGATCAATTGCTTTCAAAATTAAATCAATACGATGCCATTACGGTTCGTTCGGCAACCAAAATTCGCAAAGAATTAATTGATGCTTGTCCTAATTTAAAACTAATTGGTAGAGGTGGAGTGGGGATGGATAACATTGATGTGGACTATGCAAAATCTGTAGGGAAAACAGTGATTAATACACCAGCGGCATCTTCTATTTCTGTTGCAGAATTAGTATTTGCTCATTTGTTTTCGGGAGTTCGTTTTTTAGCGCAAGCCAACAGGGCTATGCCTTTGAATGGAGATTCTCAATTCAATGATTTGAAAAAACAATATGCAAAAGGCCTCGAATTAAAAGGTAAAACCATTGGCATTTTAGGTTTTGGTCGCATTGGAAGAGAAGTGGCTAAAATTGCATTTGGTTTAGGAATGGATGTACTAGCCTACGATTTATTTGAATTTAATCCTACCGTAGAAATGCGTTTTTCTGGAGACATTACTTTACCATTAACTGTTCAAGTGGCTAGTAAGTCCTTATTGCTTCAAAGAGCCGATTTTATTACCTTACATGTGCCAGCAATAGATGGTAAGCCTGTAATAGGTGCTGCGGAATTTGCCATGATGAAAAAGGGCGCAGCCATTGTGAATTGTGCAAGAGGTGGTGTAATTGATGAAACAGCATTATTAGCTGCCTTAGATAATCAACAAATAGCATTTGCTGGATTAGATGTTTTTGATAACGAACCAACACCATCTTCGGCCATTTTATCTCATCCTAAAATTTCTTTAACGCCACATATTGGCGCTGCAACCAACGAAGCGCAAGAGCGCATTGGGGTGGAGTTAGCGAATTTGATCATTGATTTTTTTAATAAATAACAATGGCAAATATAAAAGCATTCAAAGGTATTAGACCCCGAAAAGATTTAGTAGCACAAGTGGTTGCTAAACCTTTTGATGCTTTTTATACGCCTGCAGCCAAACAAATTTTAGAAAATAATCCTATCTCATTTTTACATACCATAGAACCACTCATTGCTAATCCTTTTCAGCAAGGTTCAAGAGAAGAAATTGTATTCAAAAAAGCAAAAGAGTTTTTTGATGAATTTTTGGAAGATGGCGTATTGCAAAGTGATGCATCGGATAGTATTTATGCCTATCGCACATTCAATAGGGGCCAATGGCAGCAAGGTATTTGGTGTTTAACATCAATAGACGATTACTTAAATAATTTCTTAAAAAAGCACGAGCTTACCCGTACCGAAAGAGAAAAAGATTTAATTGAATATTTAGATAATACCGGCATCGATGCCAATCCAGTTTTGGTGACTTACCAAGGAAGTTCAAAAATTAAAGAAATATTGAATCAGGTAATGGCTACTTCGCCCGATTTTGATTACCATGCCAATGATCAGCAACATCAATTATGGCGCATCGATTCAGTGCAAACTAATCAAGAACTTATTGCCGAATTCAAAAAATTTGAGGCTACTTATATTGCCGATGGTCATCATCGTGCCGCTGCTGCTGCACTTGCAGGCACACAAAAACGAAAAAATAATTTCAAACACCATGGCCGAGAAGAATATAATTTCTTTAGTACCATCTATTTTAGTTTTGAAGAGTTACAAATTTTTGAGTTTCAACGTGTCTTGAAAGATTTAAATGGCTTAACTAACAGCGAATTTCTTGCTAAACTTGCTGAAAATTTTGAGATAATATTAAGCGATGCAGCAAAGCCAATGCAGGCTCGTGAGTTTAAATTATACCTCGATCATACTTGGTATAAAATAACTCCAAAGCAACTAAATACAACACTTACAGAGCCTATAGATTTATTAGATGTGAGTATATTGCAAACGCAAATATTACATCCAATATTAGGAATTGAAAATCCTAGAAGAGATCCTCGAATTTCTTTTGTGGGTGGTATTGTGCCAATACAAGATATTACCAAAAGTATAGATGCAGGAGAAAGTGCCGCTGCTTTTATTTTATATCCAACCTCTATCGAAGAGTTAGTAGCTGTTTCGGATGCAGGATCTGTAATGCCACCCAAATCTACTTGGTTCGAACCTAAAATGCCTTGTGGCTTAGTGGTTCATAGTTTGTAATATTATTTCACTTCCCTTTTAATTCCAAATAAAGTGCTTCTACTTTGGCTCTTGCCCAAGGTGTTTTTCGTAAAAAGGTTAAAGATGATTTTATGCTAGGATCGTGTTTAAAACAATTGATGCGAATGGCTTCGTCTAAATATTCCCAACCATAATTGGCCACTAAAAATTCGAGTATTTGGGCAAGTGTAATGCCGTGTAATGGATTGTTAGCTTGACTTTCCATTAGGCTTCTTCTTCAAAAAATTCTTCCAATGATGCAAAATAAATATCATTCCAACCATCTATCATGTCTTCAAATGCTTCGTCTGGAATATTTGTTTGACTGAGTTCAATAGAAGTGGAGTCGGGTCTTTTGCCTGGGTGTAATTTAAAAGTCACGATAGATTCTTCGGGTTCGCCCTCGAAATACCAGTGTTGAACAATTTTTTTATTTTCTTCAAATTCCAAGTTTTTACCACAAATATCTCCATCAAAAAGAGAGAATTCGCTGCCTTCTTCGGTACTCATTTGCGCTTCTGCACCAGACCACAACTGAATGGTAATAGGGTTGGTAAGGGCTAAATACACTTGATCTGGACTGGTTGGTAATTCGAAATATTTTTTAAATGTTTTCATGTGCTTGTTTATAAAATAAATTGCTTTCCTTTTTGTGGAATGCAAACTTGGTATTCTTTTTCATTCAATATAGCTGCTAATTGCTGCATCGATGATTTTTCGCCATGCACCAAAAATACTTTTTTTAATTTACTTGGCGGCGTAGCCATGATAAAATTTAATAAGCCATCTTGATCGGCATGGGCGCTAAAGAGGTCGGTTTGTTTGATACTCGCAAAGACATAGAGTTCTCGGCCATATATTTTTACCATGGGAATGCCATCGAGTAATTTCCTGCCTAAAGTTCCTTTGGCACAATAGCCAATAAATAAAATAGTGCAATAATAATTTTGTAAATTAAAATAAAGATGATCTTGAATTCGACCACCTTCTAACATACCTGCAGAAGAAATAATAATACAAGGTTCGAAGTAATCCGATATTTGCTTGCTTTCATTTAAGGTCTCTATATAATCTAAAGAATCAAAAGTAAATTGATCGCCATTGCTTTGGTAAAAGGCTTGCGCGCTATCATTCAATAAATGATGGTGTTTGCGGTAGATATCTGTGCCTGCCATTCCCAGCGGGCTATCGACAAAAACTTTGATTGGAGGAAGTTTTTTAGCCGCAAATATTTTATTGATACTATAAACCAATGCTTGCGTTCTGCCAATACTAAATGCAGGAATAATTAAGCGTCCTGGTGTATCGATGCAACTGTGTTTGATATTTTCTATTAATACTTCTTCTACTGTTTTATCTTTTGAGTGTAATCTGCCACCATAGGTTGATTCGCAGATCATGTAATCAACATCTGGAATAGTTTCTGGATCGGCTAAAATAGGATAGTTGTAACGGCCTATATCTCCCGAAAACACGACTCTTGTTAGACTATCTTCTTCCTGAATTTCTAATAAAATAGCCGCTGCGCCTAATAAATGTCCGGCTGGTATTAAGGTGATACTTAGATTTGCGCGCGCTTCAAATTTTTTGTGAAATGGCACACAAAAAAAACGATCCATGGTATCCATTACATGTTTATGCAAATAGAGTGGAGCGTGTTTGAATTCATTTTTACCTCGACGGTTTTTTTTGTTGTCTTTGTTTTTAGCTAAAAAAACATTCACCGAGTCGGTTAATAATATCTGACAAAGATCTGCAGTTGCAGATGTACAAAGGATTTGA